>CAYPTO010000350.1:0-1504 GCA_964413625.1 uncultured bacterium | reverse complement strand
CATATCCAACGCGGCGGCTCCCCCACTGCCACAGACCGCATCAATGCCGGGCGCATGGGCGTTGCGGCCGTTGAAGCCCTACTAAAAGGCGAACAAGGTATCATGATCGGCCTGGTCAGAAATCAGCTCGCTTACAACCCCCTCTCGAAAAGCAAAAAAGGAAAACGGTCCTTGGATGAAAAGCTTTTGGATCTGATCGAGATACTTTCGATTTAAACGAAAGTACGAGAGAGGGAATGTGTGGGTTTTGTTTTCATGATTTATTCTCTATAAAATATTCAATATATTCATGAAGTTTGGTTGCACAATAATAGGGTAAATTCATCAGAAAATACGGTGTGCCAGCGGGAGTTACATGCTCATCTATGGAAAAATTTTCGGCATATAATCGGACAGCATAGGGATGTTCGCCAGCATCGATAAATTGATGAAGAGAGCGTAACTTACCTGTTTTACCGGATTTGATCTCAACAGGTATTATCATCGATTTGTGTTTTACTATAAGATCAACTTCTGAGGTTGACTTGCGATTTTCTCTTACCCAAAAATGAGGTTTTTCGTCTTTGATTGAATTCAATGATATTAATTCTTGAGCAATCATATGAGATATAATCGAAATCCTGTATTTATTTGAAAGATTAGAAAGTTTTAACATATCGGCTTGAATTCCGAGAACATAATTAACAATACCCATATCAAAGAATTGCAGTCTGGGTGATTTGCGAAGATCCGGCAAAAACGGAGGTTTTATTGATGTACTTGGATATATTAACTGAATTACCCCGGCCATATCCAGAACACGCATTGCTTTTCCAACTTCACGATACTTATAATTTGATCTACCAAAGTTATTGAACTTAATTCTTTGATCAAGTGACAGGGGACTCGTATCCATAATATGCCGTAAAACATTCTTTTGTACCGTACCAGATACATATTTTTCCATATCATGTTTATATGTTGACAAAATACTTTCATAAACGACCGGAAGATCTGTCAAATTACCATCATTCAGGTATTGGCTAAGTACTTCAGGCATCCCAGCAATGATGACATAGCGATTAAATTCATCAAGTAATATTTTATGAGCAGATACCGGAATCGGTATTTCGTTAAACTTTTTAAGCAGTTCACTCAAACCTTTAGCATTCAGATATTCCACAAAATTCAATGGATAAAGGTAAAAAAATTCAACACGGCCGACAGACGAAAGTTTTGTGGCATACGAACATAGTAAAAAACAAAGCTCCATGGGAGCGAAACATCTTGTGAAATTATTTACGCGGGTAAAACGCAAGATCTCAAATGGTCTGTCGGAAGGATTTAATTCAAAAATATAAAAGATAAAAATGGCCATAAGAGAATTTAGAAGTTTTAGGAATTATAGGGTTTCTATCCTTTTTTATCTCGGTGCTTTAGATATGAATCCATAGGAATTCCTGAAGAGCCAATCTTTTCAATTATAGCACGGTTCTCACGTGCTGTCTTACTTTCCGGTCGTTTC
>CAYPTO010000349.1:0-1579 GCA_964413625.1 uncultured bacterium | reverse complement strand
GTTTGTATTTATAATGTCCCACTTCATGAGCGATTACTGTCTCAAGTTCATCAAGAGACATATTATTAATAATATTATCGCTGAGAACTACACGTCTCGTCTTTCCAAGACCGCCAAGAAAAGCGTTTTCTTTCTTTGTTTGACGGCTCATATCCTGTAAATAGAAGCCTTTGATCTTTAATCCGCCTTTGCGAAGGATAGCTCCCAATCTTGATGTAAGTTCTTCATCTTCAATAACGGTATATTTATTGAAAAGCGGCATGATCACAACAGGGTATAAGGTCGCAAAAATAACAGATACAAAGATCATTGCAAGTGCGGCCCATAACCACCAAAGATCAGGTGAAATACGAAAAGCAAGAAAGAGGATCAAAGCGATCATAGGATTAATGATAAGATTAATAAGGAATCCTTTAAATTCATCTTTAAAGAATTGAGTTTTATTCTGATTTGAAAATCCGAATTCATGCTCAAGTTTGTATCCCGATCTATAGGAAAGAATGAGATCAAACGGTAAAGAAAATACAGCAAGTGCCCAAAGAAACAGCAGAAAACGGAATGCCGGAAAATTAGGTAGATTTTCAAGAAGAGGGTGACTGATAGCCAAAATGAATATTAAAGTAAGAATGAAACCTATAATCAAATCTAAAAACGAAGCCCGCCTTTTTTTAATCTCATATACCTGAGCTTGTTTTTGTTTGTTAATATTCAGAAGCGGGTGGATTTTATTCATATCAATTATATCCCCACTAAAAAGATTCCGGGAATGTCATGCTGTAACTTCCAATAACAATCCAGAGCCTCATCTATTGTCGGAAAATCACCGATAAGGACACGGAATCGAATACCCTCATCTGATTTGATTTTTTCAAAATAGCTTAAATATTCAAATTCTTCCTGTATGCGTCTGGATAAAGTGACTGCATCCATTCTTTTTGCTGAAGAATAAACTTGTACGGCGTAGGCGGATATGTCATTGCCTTCTGAACGGGGTATTTTAGGATCGCCCACCGCAAACTCAAGATTTTCACCTAGAGAGTCAAAAAGTTTTTTATATGTCTCTGTTGCTTTTATTTCAGGTAGATCACCAATAATGGTGTACAATACGCCTACCGGATACACGGTGCTGATCTCCAGTTTATCGGCTACGGCTTGGGTTATCCAAAATAAATTTGCCGTATTCTCAATTCTGTCATTGATAACAACTTGGACCCTTTTATCGTTTCGGTAATTCAATATTTCAACTTGAGTTCCAAGGGGCAGAGTTTCGTGTGCTGCGGTAAGTTTGTCTTGAGAAAATTTTTCCCCACTGGCGGTAATAGCTCCATTGAATCCATCATCGTAAATCACAACGCTTGATTCTATCTGAGCATATATAAAAGAAAAAGCACAGAGGAATAGAATTATAATTGATCTTTTCATATTATTTCCTTTCCCTAAAAGCAGTAAGCAAGGTTTGCACTTACTTGAAGCATTTGTTTTGGATAGCTTAGATCATAAGCTTGAACCGGGATAATGTAAGAAAATTTTGGTGTTATCTGCCATCTTTTTAAAGTCATATAAGTGCTTAAACTAATTG
>CAYPTO010000348.1:0-1591 GCA_964413625.1 uncultured bacterium | reverse complement strand
AAACTTCCAGTTTTTCGAATCCATAGATAAAAGTGTTTTCAGTCATAATTGTCCCCCTCGGACTTTAGAATGAAAATTAATGCAATCTGCATTAACCAATTGTTTCAACTTATCTACCATCGACTCATCGACTTATCGACTCATCGACTATATTTATTCTTTCGGTTTCTTGATCAAAATCAGTAATCTGTTCATCAACATTGATGATGTTACACCGATCAAAGTATACCATGTCCAATTGATTTTGAACAGACCTTGCCATCCTGCTATGATAATAAATGTCATAACGGAAATGGAGAAAAAGAAAGGAACAATATATTGCCAGAGATCACATTTCTTAAAGAAGCGCACTGTCAGGAATACACCTAATGTACCTCCGTATGTAAACGAAGCAATTGATAAACCCACTTCTACCAGCGGACTATCCTGATTGGTAAATATCATAGCACCAAAGACCATGATAATTCCCCAGACAAGAGTGGAAAAGCGGCTGATCTTCAGCCATTTGCCTTCGTCAGTTATATTCTTGAAAATTGGTTTAAAGATATCTACAGTGATAGAACTCGACATGGCAGAAAGTGAGCCGCTCAGGGTAGTCATTGACGCTGCAAATATACCCGCGACAGTGATTCCCTTAACAACAGGGGGTAAATTTTCAATGATAAATTTAGTGAACAATTCATCGGGTTTTGTAATGTTCAAAGCTTCCAAACTTGCACCATTCCACACCATATACAGCATAGCACCGATACAAAGGAAAATAACGAATTGTATTAATACGACAAGACCACTTCCGATCATTGCCTTTTTAGAGTCTGCTGTACTTTTACAGCTGAGGATACGTTGAACGATCAATTGGTCCGTACCGTGACTTGCCATCGATAACATGGCACCACCAATAATACCGCCCCAAAGAGTATACCCTTTTCCGGGATTGATATTGATAATTAGGAGTTTGCCTTTTTCAACCAGATCAGCGACAGATGCTCCTGCGTCGGGAAGCATATTCATTCCAATTATTAAAGCGACAACAGCTGCACCCATATAAATGATCCACTGAGCAAAATCCATCCATACAACGCCTTTAATACCACCCATAAGAGTATAAGCTACTGTTACGGTGCCCAAGATAAGCAAAGAATAAAAATAAGGAAGTCCCGTAATCATTGACAGTGGAATTGCGACAGCAAACAAACGAACACCATCTGCAAGCAAACGCGTAAACATAAAAGTGATCGACATAATCCGTTGCATGGTCACGCCACCTTTTTCACGAATCGCTTCGTAAACAGAAATAAAATTGCCCTTCGCATACATGGGAATAAATATTGCCGCTACAAGAATACGGCCTACGATATAGCCAATACATACTTGAAGAAAAGTGAAATTTCCAAGATAAGCAAGACCGGGAATTGATAAAAATGTCAGAACTGACGTTTCTGCGGCTACGATGGAAACCATGACTGCCCACCAGGGAAGCTTATTCCCTGCCGAAAAATAATCTTTCATATTCTTTACACTACGTCCCAACAGTGACCCTGCTACAAATACCCCGACCATGAATGCAACAATAATAGCAATATCTACCCAA
>CAYPTO010000347.1:0-1591 GCA_964413625.1 uncultured bacterium | reverse complement strand
GACGTTTTGTGATCGTATCAACAATAGGTGCAATGATCAAAACACCGCCTCGCATCAATAACATTGCAAGGACAATACTTACACCCTCAAAAGTATAAGCCAGGGTGGTTGTTCCAATGATCAGTGACGTGAAAATACCCGATAACAATGTCCATTTGGTTGGATGTGGAACACTTATACCAAATATGGTTGAATGTTTAGCATATTTCCACCAGCCCAGTGTGGAGATTACGATGATCATGGTTGCAAGTGTTGCAATGGCTGTGACAGGAAGAATTGAGAATCCGGCCAGACCGGTACCGTCTAAGGATGGCAATAAACCCTTGCTCATGATCTTGGTTAAGAGACTATAAGGGATATAGCATGCAAAATATCCAAAAGCAAACCCCCAAATACTGTAATCAGAAATAAATTGTTTAAAAGTTCGATTTTCCAAAGTTACCTCACTATTTTTTGTTTTTAATTTTCCAGAGATCCGTAAAGCATTTATCTAAAGCCGGGCCAAGTTTCTCCGGGTAAATGGTAACTTCGGGCATATTGTTTAAAACAACATATGGTATCTTGTGCCCTCCAAAGTGAATATATTCTGAGTCGCCGCCCTTGAATTTTTCCCAATCAACTTCTTTATAAAGGCGTTCGATTTTTTCATCCGGAAGTCCGTGTTCAAGAATTGAATCGGGACGATCCGGATTAAAGCGACGTCGATTCTTGCGAAGTGATTCTTCATAAGGTACGTCGATATAGAGCACACATGCTTTTTCCAGAATGTTTTCGGAGAGAGAATGAAAAGCCGTTTCGTAACCACCATGTTCTGATCCACGGCTGAATTCAAGAATGGTGGTATTGTTTTCCGCATACCCCTCGTTACGAAGTTTCTTTTCGTATTCAAAAGAAATACGTTCAATGAGCAGATTCCACTGATAATCATGAAAGAAATAACCGTCGGAATCTGAATGTATACGTGGCTTATCCATAATCTTTTCAAGAATGGCATCTTCTTCGAACCATGTCCACAACATGGGGAAATCATCGATTTCCTCGAAGTTGTTAATATGAAAACGTTTTAAACGTTCGTCAACAGGTGTTTTCTTTAAATAATCAATGACTTCGGATTTCCCTGCGGCGGGACGTCCCATGAGAATAATGATCTCAAAATGCTTTTTCATTTTATAACTCCTACAAAAAATATTAAACAATAAAATACTAAATTAATTAACGATTGACAAAGAGAATTCCATAAGACATGAGACGTAAATCGTGAAAGGTGAAACATATATATGAATTGCGTCCTTAAAAGCACCTTTTCTTTCCCGGTTTTACGCAGTTTCCGCTACAGTTATAGCAGATTTCATTCTGGAGGATTTTATCATCAAAGAAATCGCGAATATTCTGCATCTGCTTTATTCGACTATGGGTAACCCGCCAATACCATTTCTTCAATAATATCTCAAATTCTTTTATTGTCTCCGATTGATAAATAGATTGAAAGACCGTTTACACAAAATTATGCACACGCCCTAATTTAAAAGATATTGAAAACTAAGGTAATTATGAAAATCAGAAGCTTATCTTAGACCTTATGATATCGCTG
>CAYPTO010000346.1:0-1607 GCA_964413625.1 uncultured bacterium | reverse complement strand
TGAAGAGCTGGAAGAAGAGATTGATTTTCTTGGTGCTTCCATCCAAGTCTATTCCGGCCGTGAAAGTATGGTGATTGCAGGTAATTGCTTGGCACGGAACTTTGAAAAAACCATCGATCTTGTTGAAGAGATTTTGCTCGAACCACGTTGGGATGAAGAAGAATTCGAACTGGCCAAAACTCGCTTGATCAATGATATCAAACGTTCGAAAGCAAATGCCAACAATGTTGCCGCTGAAAAATTCAATAAACTTCTTTATGGTGAAAATCATATTTATGGTGTTCCCAATGTTGGAACCGTTGAATCAGTTGAAAGCATTACACTTGATGATCTTAAAGCTTATTATAATACCAATTTATCACCTACAATTGCTTCTTTTGAAGTGGCCGGTGCCGTTGCACCAGCTCGCGTAAAAAAAGCTTTGACTGATCTGGAAGTAAAATGGAAAGCTAAAGACGTTGTTATTCCAGAGTTCGTATTACCGGAACCTATTAAAGAATCCAAAGTCTATTTTGTGGATATGCCGGGTGCAAAACAATCCGCTTTACGAATTGGTAATCTTTGTATGAAACGCAATGATGTCGATTATTATCCCGCATACGTCATGAACTATCAATTGGGTGGTGTATTCGGATCACATATCAACATGATGCTTCGTGAAGAAAAAGGTTATACTTATGGTGCGCGTTCAAGTTTTAGCGGAACAAAGATTACAGGCCCTTTCAGTGTATCTACTTCCGTTGTCACAGATGCAACTCTGGAATCTTTGGAGATCATTCGTGATTTGGTGAGCGAATACAAAAATGGTATAACTGAAGAAGAACTTGAGTTTACCAAGAATGCTATCCTTAAATCCAATACACGTCGTTTTGAAACAATGGATAATGTTCTTAGCATGCTTTGGAATATCGATTATTACGGTATGCCGGTTGATTATGTCAAGAATAATGAAAAGATCGTGAATGAAATGACTCTTGAATCGCACAAGGTTTTAGCTAACAAATATCTGCATCCCGATAAGATGATTTATCTTGTTGTAGGCGATGCAGCAACACAGCTTGAGTCTTTAAAAGAGCTGGGCTTCGGTGATCCGATCTTGCTTGATCTGTAAGAAAAGTAAGACGTGAATCGTAAAACGTGAAATGTTATAAATAGTGTTTTTGTAAAATGTAGAGACGCCCCGATGCTTCGAGGCGTCTCTTTTTATTGCCATAATAAAAAGACATGTCATTGTATATTGCCTCAATGCTTCGGGATTCCGGGATGTACTGTATTATATAATCATTATTTCCTTCTTGACATCTTGAAACAATTTTTCATATCTTCCAAACAGTTAGGGGCGCTGCGGAAGGAGAAGTTCCGTCGGCTGAGATGAACCCTGGAACCTGATCCGGATAATACCGGCGGAGGAAAACAATGAAACTATTTCTATTTTGCATTGCGGTACTTGCTGCATGGATGCCTGTCTTCGGACAAACCCAGATCACCGGAACTATTATCAATGCCGAAACCCAAAAGGGTGTAATCGCGGCATCGGTTGAATTACCTGATTTTAAAACAGGGACTTACACCGATAAATATGGGAATTTTAAGATCGATATAGAACA
>CAYPTO010000345.1:0-1607 GCA_964413625.1 uncultured bacterium | reverse complement strand
TTTAATATCAAAAGAATTTTCACGTTGGGATAATTTCCCTGAATTCATGTCTTTGACCATTAAGTTGATCCGGTAAGTACCCGGCAGCAAGTGAAACGATAATATCTCGGGAATAAAATCATTGGATCTTAGGGTGTCGCCGGCCGGAAGCACATCATCAACCATCAGTGTTTTTGCATAAACCTTTTCATCACCCTGATAGATATTTACAGCAAGCAAAAATTTACCGTAAGAATCACCATTCGCCGCTTCCCGGTGTTCCATAGCAAAACGAGGTAGCATAAAATATAGCTCAACAAATGATTTTTCATTGTCAAAAAATGTGGCATAATCAGCATAAAAACGAAAATCGTTTGCAGCTAATAGGCTGAATAACACCACTAATAAAATTAGTGTGTATTTCTTCATGGCTGGTCTTCTTATTTTAATTTTTCGAGTTCATTGCCTTTAAATTTCACAGAAACAATACTTGAAACCCCTTCTTCCTGCATGGTAATACCATAGAGATAGTCACAAGCGTGCATCGTCAATTTGTTGTGTGTGACAATAATGAACTGAGTTCTTTCGGTGAAATGCTTAAGTGCATGAGTAAATCGTTTGACATTGGTATCATCAAGAGGTGCATCAACTTCATCAAGAATACAATAAGGTGAAGGTTTAACCAAGTATATGGCAAAAAGCAAAGCAATAGCGGTAAGGGCTTTTTCCCCTCCGGACAAGGCGCGCAAAGATTTCATCTGACGGCCCTTAGGTCGGGAGAATATTTCAACATCCGCTTCAAGTGGATCGGTTGATCCTTCGAGACGAACATCACATTCACCCTGTTCAAAAAAGAGTTTATATGTTTTTTTATAATTTTCACGTATCTGAGTAAAGATTTCAGTGAACTGTTTACGCGCTACATTATCAAGTTTTTCAATCGTTTCAGTGATACTGGTCTCGGCACCAAGAAGATCTGCCCGTTGTTCCTTAAGAAAATTCATGCGTGTAAATTGTTCATTATATTCTTCACGTACCGCCATATTGATCGGACCGATAAGTTCAATACGATGGGTCAGTTTCCGGATTTTGTCTTCTATTTCCGGCAGGTCCATATCCATGGGCTCATAAGAACGTTTTAAAATATCGATATGATAGCGATCGAACATGCGTTCTTTGAGCTGATTCTGGCGCAAATGAAGATCATTAACCCGAACTTCAAGATCGCGCAGGGTTTCAAATGCATCTTCTCTACGGCGATGCTGCTCGGTTATAGCTTGTTCCACGTTCTGGATCTGGTCACGCTTTGCATTTAATTGATCATAAACCGTATCTCGCTTTTTCCGTTCTTTTTCTCTCTCAGATTTCAGTCCATCCAAAACATCCTGTAAGGATATCATTGTTTTTTCGCCATCACTGATCAAAGCACTCAGATCAAGATACTGTTCTTCAATCTCTTCAAGGCGTTTTGTCATTTCTTCGATGGTGGCCGTGGCATTTTTATATTGGAACCGGATATTGTCTTTTTCTTTTTCCCGGGCGATCAATGCAACTCGCATATCCTGAAGGTCTGCATTCAGTGTATCGCGTTTATTCAATATACTCGTGTATTCAGAACGAAAGCGCTC
>CAYPTO010000344.1:0-1614 GCA_964413625.1 uncultured bacterium | reverse complement strand
GGGATTATATTTTAGAAACTTGGTCCAGAGTACCGTTGCACAATCAGCCATCCCCATGGGGAGACCGGGATGCCCGGAATTTGCTTTTTGAACCATGTCCGCTGCAAGTAAGCGTATTGTATCTGCTGTCATCTTTGACATATTATCTCCATCATTCATGAGGGATAATTTAAGGGGAATTACAATGGTATAAAACCCTTTTATAAATTTGTTGAAAGTCTGTAGTTAAAATCCAAAATTTTTAGCTTATAAACGTCTGTATTCGCTAACATTATTCAAAACAAAGGACTTGTGAAAAATATTTCTATTTTATACATTTATTTTAGGAGATATTTTGAACAGAACACAAATAAATATTATTTCTTTTTTAGTTATATGGTCCGGCATTTCAGTTCTAAGTGCTTCTCCTTTGGCTGTAGAATTTCTAGGCATGAACGTCTTTATACAAGATCTTTCTGTGGTCCTCACCTGGTCAACGGCAACAGAAACAGAAAACCAGGGATTTATTCTTGAAAGAAAAAGCGATTCACTTTCCTGCTGGGACCCACTGGCATCTTATATCACTTCCGATGCCCTTATTGGTCAGGGAACCGTATCCTCACAAAGCGATTATATCTATACCGATTCTCTTGTAACAAGCGGTGAAACATACTTTTATCGGATCTCCGGTATTGATAATGCCAACAATATAGGTGTTTTGGACAGTTTGTCCATTTTTGTGACCGAAACACGTGTTGTGGAAATTATTCCTGTTGATTTTAATTTGAAAGTTTATCCTAATCCCTTTAACCCAAGAATAGTCATCAACTATCAATTGCCGGCATTTGGTCCTGTTGAAATAAATATTTACAATGCTCAAGGATTTTTGGTTAAGCACTTAATTAATGATATGCTTGAAGCCGGGACATATGATCTGATCTGGAACGCAAGCGGTTTGTCGAGCGGCATTTATATTGTGAATTTGCTGGCGGGTACTTCTTTGTGTTCTCAAAAAGTTATTCTGATGAAATAAGCGATTTGAAATTTTAGAAAATTGAGTCAGCTCATATTTTTCCGTAAAAAAATAACAAAAACCCGTCTTTTTCAAGACGGATTTTTTTGTGGGCGTTGAGGGACTTGAACCCCCGACCCCCTGCTTGTAAGGCAGGTGCTCTAAACCAACTGAGCTAAACGCCCGATATTTCAAGCCCGTTATTATATGACCTTTAGTATATTTTTGCAAGCGTTTTTTGAGCTATGAGCAGTGTTCTGAAAACAATGAGTACTAATATGTCAATCGTTTTTACGTTTACCAAAAATCATGACAACAAAGAGATCCTGAAACAAGCCTGAAACAAGTTCAGCCTGACGTTGTTCGGGATGACGAAAGAATTATTTCAAATATATCATTTTGGCTTTTCTGATCTCATTTCCAGATTCTAAAGAATAAAGATATATTCCGCTCGAAAAATCGGTCATATTTATATTAATCTCATTTACACCCAATTTAGGGTTCGCGATCTGCCTTTGCATGATCAGCTTTCCATCTAAAGAATAGATACGCAGATCCAGCGGTGAAATATCATTGATCCTATAGCGTATCATAGTCGTCGGGTTAAATGGATTGGGAGCATT
>CAYPTO010000343.1:0-1618 GCA_964413625.1 uncultured bacterium | reverse complement strand
ATACCGAATAATTAGACATGATCAACAACAAACAATTTTAAAGAAAGGAGGTGAGCGGGGTAATCGGATGGCCAGGGGGAAACAGCAAACATTAATCAGCAGGAGGAAAAAATGATCGCATCAAAATTTAAAGTAAATAACACTGCTAGCAAACGAACCGAAGAAAATAAGGTACACTCAAACATGGAGGAGGAAAAGATGGAAAAAGTGAATTTGGAACAATTGAATGCCGATCCTAAACAGAAAAACAATGAAACTAATAATCAAGAGGAGGAAAAAGATATGGAAGCAAATTATCCATTCCTAGAAAATAAAGATTGTGAATTTATTGTTTTTAACATGATGGGGATAAAGATTTTCCAGGGAGATTGTGAACCAATGGTTTTATTTATTGATGATCACGATATTGAATGGGAAGTCTCCAGTGAATTCAAAAGAAATCTGATTAAGGAATTTCAAGATTTCCTGAAAAGTAATGTCGATGAAGAAATGATTCCTCTCATTGATGCTATAGAATTCCTGTCAAGTTCAGACCCAAATCCCTATTAGTTTTAAATTTTGACTATATACCCTGGGGGGGAGGTGCCCCTCCAGGGATTTTCATGAAAAACTCATATGGCGTTTAGGAGGATTACATGAATAATATTTATGAAGTGGATTCTAACGTAAATGGTAAAGTTGATAATTTTCTGAATAAAATAAAAGCAATGTTGTATTATAAATTTGAGGAAACACAAGCGTGGATAAAAAGTCAAAGTATGAGGAGAAAAAAAATTCCTATGAAAGTTATGATGCTAGAGAATGTTTTTCGGGGGTTTTTAATGATAGATACAACCGTTTGGTTGAATGAAGATGCTGATATGTTTTTTCATGCATTGTTGCATTGTATGAAGCAGCATCACAATAAAGTATATTTGTGTACTGCTCAACTAAACGAGATTGAGAAAAAAAAGAGTATTACAGATTATAACACACGTATTAACAGGCAATCACGCAAAGCGTTGAGACGTATTGAAGTTTTGCAATCTGCTGGATGTTTAGACATTGGCTCTATGAAAATTGATGACTCCAGTAAAACATATGCTGATCCAGAAATTTTAAAGGTAATAAAGTTTATGGATAGCCGAGATGAGAGGACTGTTTTAATCACCTCAGACCGTACTCTTCGTATTAGGGTAAGACAGGTAAACGACAATAAATGTAAAGTTCAACACGATGTGATGGAAATGAATGAATTATCGATGTTTTACAAAGCGTATATTGATTATTATAGGGTGAGTGAAAATTATATGATGTAAACAGTAATGTTGTTGATGAGGCATATCTGGAAACCTTTACAAGGTGGTGGCAAGGGAGACTTTGCCACCGCTTTTTTCTTTTCGTTTTAGCTATAAAAGCCGAGTATCTCCGGACATTTGATCCTCCCAGGTTAATTAGTTTTCTGCCCGTGTTTCGATAACCTGAAAATCCACTATAAGCAGTATGACTGTATTCCCAATAGTGATTGCTGCCTCTTATCCATATCACCGTATAGCAATAGGGCTGATATAGCCATCCTATATCAAATCCACATTTGCCTGCGTTTTTTTCTGCCAATAATCAAATCACTATACCTCAA
>CAYPTO010000342.1:0-1658 GCA_964413625.1 uncultured bacterium | reverse complement strand
GGTGTTATGGAAAAGCCCGATATCGATAAAATAGAGGGTTTATCGCCGGCTATCTCAATTGAGCAAAAGACCACTCATCGTAATCCCCGCTCAACGGTTGCAACGATCACAGAGATCCATGACTATATGCGATTGCTTTTTGCCCGCATTGGGAAGCCACACTGTTTTATTTGCGGAAAGCCCATTTCAAAAATGACCGTTCAAGAGATCGTGGATAGGGTACTGGGCATACCAAAAGGATCAAAAATACAGGTTTTGGCACCCGCATACCGTCAGCGAAAAGGCGAATTTCGTGAGTTTTTCAATCAATTGAAAAAAGAAGGTTTCCTTAGGGTTCGGGTAGATGGAAAGATCCGGCAACTTTCGGATATTAAACCACCCGAACGTAATAATAAACATGATATTGATGTCGTTATCGACCGTTTGCTCATAAATGATGATATTCAACAGCGTTTGACAGAAAGTGTGGAATTAGCCCTTAAACATGGTAACGGAAATGTAATTATACATGAATCCGGCAATATTGAACATAGATTCAGTGAAAATTTTATCTGTACAGATCATCCAGAGGTTAATCTTGAAGAATTAACACCTCGAATGTTTTCTTTCAATAATCCAATTGGCGCCTGTCCCGCTTGTAACGGTTTGGGTTATCAAATGGAATTCAGTCCTGATCTGGTCGTCCCGGATAAGTCTAAAAGTTTGTTACAAGGCGCGCTTTCACCTATTGGTGAACAGCCCAAAGGCACTTATTACGGTAATATCCTAAAAGGTCTGGCCCAAAAATATAATTTTAAATTTTCTACACCCTGGTATCAGTTGAGCAAAGAAGTTCAGCAGATATTGCTGTATGGCATCGGTCATAATAAACTAATAATAGACTATCAAGGCAAGAACTGGAGCGGTAAATATACCGGCGGTTGGGAAGGGGTGATACCGAATTTAAAACGCCGTTATCACCAAACAAGCTCTTCCATGATGCGTGAAACGATAGAAAAGTATATTTCTCAGCAAACATGTCGTGTTTGTGGAGGCTCTCGTCTAAAGAGAATATCCACCTCGGTATTTATCGGTGGAAAAAGCATTGATGATCTTGAACGCATGTCCATTAAAGAAGCGTTAAAATTTATCCGGGGTTTAAAACTCACCTATACCGAAAAGATCATTGCTGAACAGATCTTAAAAGAAATGAATCAGCGTCTGGGATTTCTGGAAAATGTCGGATTGGATTATTTGACATTAAATCGTAGTGCCGGAACCCTTTCCGGTGGTGAAGCTCAGCGTATTCGTTTGGCAACCCAGATCGGTTCTCAATTAATGGGTGTGATGTATATTTTGGATGAACCAAGTATTGGTCTGCATCAGCGTGATAATGTAAAATTGCTTAAAACGCTTAAGGGCCTGCGAGATCTTGGAAATAGTATTATTGTGATCGAGCATGACCAGGAAACCATGGAAGAAGCAGACTGGATCATTGATATGGGACCCGGTGCGGGTATTCATGGCGGTAGAATTGTCTGTGAAGGAACGCCTTCGGAGGTCATGGCTTGTGATAGATCATTGACCGGTCAATATCTATCGGGAAAAATGAGTATCCCGGTTCCGGAAAAACGACGAAAAGGCAGCGGTAAATATCTAAAACTCTTTGGTGCGGAAGG
>CAYPTO010000341.1:0-1659 GCA_964413625.1 uncultured bacterium | reverse complement strand
AAACTCATGAAGATCTTAATGTTTGGCAAAAAAGTATTAACCTCGTTATTAAAATATATTCAATCATAGACAAATTGATTGAATATAGAAAGTATGAACTTTCTAAACGAATGCGACGAGCAGCTGTTTCAATTCCTTCAAATATTGCTGAAGGGGCTGCACGATCCAGTGATATAGAATTTTTAAAATTTCTATATTATTCTTTGGAATCATTAAGCGAATTGGAAACACAACTGATCGTTACAGAAAAATTGGAATTGCTGGACAACAATAGTATAAATCCTGAATTGAATAAGATCAGACAAATGATCCTTGGTTTGATACGCTTCCTAAAAAATAGATTAAAGAACTAAAGCAAATTACGAAAATACTTTTCACGCCGTTTTATGTCTCATATCTCACATCTCACGTCTTACGTCTTACGTTTTACGTTTTACGTCTTACGATTGTGAGAACGCGGTTCTCACTTCTTCCGGCATATAACAGGGTCTTCCCTTCTCATTCACAAAAACCATCAAAGTTTCTGCAATGGCAACCAGCGAACCGTCGTCTTTCAGGATCTCGTATGAAAAATTAACCGATGATTTGCCAAGATTTTCAACTTTACCATTGATATGAAGTGTATCGAATAAAAATGCTGGAGTCTTATATTCTATCATGAGTTTTGCAATTACGGGGAATTTCTTCCATGCTTTGAAATCCTCAAAATCCACATCGATTTGCCTGAGATAATCCCCACGTGCAGCTTCAAGGTATTTTGCATATGTTCCATTATTTACATGACCGAACGAATCCAACTCGTATGAACGTACAGTTAGTGTGCTTCTCCAAACTTTCTTCATGCCGCATGTTCTCCTTTTTTGAAATATAGGTATAAAAAGCCAAAAAATGCCAATAATCCGAAGGATGATATGGCCAACCAGAAAACTTTGACATTCGGTATCACATCCATCATGATGCCGCCAATGAATGGACCGAGAGACCATCCAAGGGTAGAAATAGAGCTGTAGATCCCCTGATATTTTCCGTATTGCCCATCTTTTGCCATATTGGATGCAATGGTATTTCCACTCGGACCGGCGAACATTTCTCCGATGGTGATCAGAGCCATCATGACAAGCATCATGCCAAACGATGAGACCCAGCCCATAAGCGAATAACTGAGTATAAAGAAAAAGGATCCCACCATCATCAAGATAAAGTGATTTTTATGTTTCGTCCATTGAGTAATGATATACTGAAAGGCAATGACCAGTACCGCATTAAAGGAATACATCCAACCGATCTGTGTGGAACTCAGTTCGAGACTTTTTTTCATAAATACGGACAATGTTGATACAAATTGTCCCCAAGTCAGGAACAACAATAATGCGACCATACAGAAAAAGAGAAACACCTTATCGCGCTTGAATGCTGTAGCCATGTCGGCCCCGATACGTCGGGTCCGACCACGCCCCGTCTCCGTTTTTACGGAGCCGTGGGCGCTTGCCCGTGCCCTGATATCGGCGGTTTCTTTTATGGCAAATATAATAAACAGACCGGCAATCAAAAACGTGAATGAGGTAAAATAAAATAATGATTGATATGAGATATCAAAAAGAAAACTGCCGATAGCCGGTCCGATACCCCATCCTATATTGCCGGCCATACGCATCATGG
>CAYPTO010000340.1:0-1663 GCA_964413625.1 uncultured bacterium | reverse complement strand
TCGTCTATATCAATCAGACCATCGTAGTCACGGTCGTTATTCTGGGCTATTTCTGAAAAAAAGCTCTCAGCGCCATCACTCTTTACCGCTGTAATTACATACGTTCTAACCGGTATGGATGGTCCCGAACTCCATTCATCGGGCGTATCAAATGTTGTGGTTCCGAGTAAAACCGTGGCAATTCTGGCAAAATAAGGATCAATATCCCTCGCTGAATAAATGTTATAACTGGTGACCCCCTCTTTAGTGCTGGCATCCCAACTCAGCCGGGTCAAGGTATCATCGTTTGACGAATATGGACTGGCCGTGAGGCCGCTAATTGCCTGAACTTCCGGTATAACAGTGACGCGTGGTTCTTGGGTGAAATTTAATGAAATCTGAAAAGAACGCGGCTGATCGGGACAATATCCTTTTAATTTAATGATAGCTGACTGTTCGCTGTCAGTATAAGCTACTTCCATATGAAAATCTCTTTGAATTTCACCAAAACCCATTACCGTATATAACCCTTCCAGAGGGTTCTCTGTTCCAAATTCTCCTCCATTCACTCCGAATAATATCTCGGAGCCGGGAATCTGCTCCAAAATATTATTGGTGGCCGGATCTACACCTGTTTGCCTTCCTTGTGGATCTGTAAGGCAAATGCGCATCGCCCCTGCTATAGACATAGAAAGTATTGAAGTGATGTCATTATTCGTAAAAATACTTTCACTTTTTTCCGATGTAGTCATTTTACCAGATTGAGGCTGAACGCCTTCGGATAAAAAGAGAAATATATTTTCAATATTTTCTTTATCAGAAAAGCGTGTTCAGTATTTAAATCTTCATTAACTAATCCAGCCCACTCGTCAGTATATGGCCAGATTGCCGAGGCAAGCGGAACAGTACCATCACCGGGTCCCCAAGTAACATTCTTTTTTTCCGGCCACACAAGTCCACCATCTTCATAAAGATATCTTGGCGAACCACATTTGATCTTTTCGATAGTTTTATCTTTTTTATGGCCGACAATAATACCCACTTGCACCTTCGTACCACTTGACCCGTCTGAACTCATTCTGTCTATATCCGAATCATTGTTTAAATCCTTAAGCCAAATATTTTCATTCCCGGAAGTAGTAACACCCCATGATGTTCCATAAAATGTGCTAAAGAGAAAATCATTCTGAATATTCATTAATTGACGAAGTAAAGGAGTTTTATCTCTTACAAAATCACGAAGTTCAGACCGGAACTTTGGGTGCCAGCTTGTTCTTTCACGCCAGCCATCTTTCTCGTAGGTCTCCTCCCATAAGTGTTGTATCGTCTCTTTATAAAAGTTAATAAATTGTATAAAACCATTATCCATAATATTATCAATTAAATGCGGGTCCCCTCCTTCCCAAATATAATAGGGAATGCATGAACCAAGGTTTGGTGTGCCTACCATTAAAAATTTATCAATATCCTTGTTTCGCGTTATATAATCTTCGCTTTGTATGTAGGCCCTTACGAGCAATCCTCCCATACTATGGGCGACAATATGTACCTTTCCTGTTTCCGAATTTTTTAAGGCCTTATCAATCATTGGAATTAAATATTCCTTGTAAGCCTTATCCATGTCTAAACGCCAGTCCCAGGGGCAATCAAATACATAAAAGGATGGTTCCAAGTATTCTTTAAG
>CAYPTO010000339.1:0-1684 GCA_964413625.1 uncultured bacterium | reverse complement strand
TACGGTAATGGTACAAATGTCGGACAGGTCAATTTTTATATTCATAAGAAAACCAAAACATTGGCCGGTTATGATTTTGCGGTTGACCAATCTGCCATCATTACCCTGCTTGAAGATGAATTCTGGATAGATACAAAGACCGACAGCATGATCGAAGCTCAGAGAGCGATCGCCGAAAAAGGATTTGATGAGGTTATCACCGTTCTTCCCGCACCTTTACGCCGTGCCAATGAAGGTCAATCCGTTTTGGGTAATTTACTTTGTGATGCCGTTGCATGGGCTTCAAATGCAGATGTCGCTTTTTCAAATTACGGTGGATTGCGCTCCGATCTTGAAGCCGGTCCCCTGACTTATGAAAGTCTGTTCCGCTTCTTGCCTTTTGGGAACCAAATAACCGTTTTCCAAATGACCGGAGCTGAGCTGGATGCCCTGATCGAAGATCGCGTTATGGGGAATTCACGCGGAATGTTAGCTTCCGGATTAGAGGTTGTTATTGATAAACGCAAACCCGAACGCGAGCGTGCGAACATCATTAATGTTCAGGGCAAAGCATTTGATCCTAAAGCCACTTACAAGGTAGCGGTCTCCGATTATCTTGCAGAAGGGAATTCGGGTTATGATCGCCTTACGGACATTGGTATAAACCGTCGCAATAATACCGGTTTGATGATGCGTGAAGCATTGCGGGATTATATTGTAGAGTTTGGACCAACAGCAAAGATAGACAATAGATGGAAGTTAATTAAATAGATAGTTTTTAAAATGCCTTTTTTGTATTTCTTTTTACAGAAAGGGCTTTTCATATCAGAAATAAATGATAAGAGATAAAAAATGAATTAAATATTCTTTTTTGCAGTCATGATAGAAGATCTTATCATTTTTAGAAGTTCATTTGTATCATTTAATAATGGAAGTACTTGATTTTCTTTAAGAATATTAGACTTGATCAATAATTTTAACCAAAAAATACTTTCAGCACATTCTTTTCGAAAGATCCCGGGCTTGTGAATAAAATCAGTCTTGCTTTCAGCATTAACAGCTTCCGATACATTTGCACCAATTGATGTTCCTGATTTAATCACTTGTTTGCTAATCACATATTCTCTTTTATAATCCTGAAGATATGCGTTCAGTTTGACGATACATATCGCAAAATTAAAACATTTATCTTCAATAATTCCCTTTTGTCCGCTCATTTTGACACCCTCTTTTGTTTGAATATAGGATATTATGCAACACAATAAATTCCATAAATTAAAGTGTGATACCTCATCCCTCACATCTCTCACCTCTCATCTCTTATTCCTGCTTGATTAATTCTTTTTTATTATTTACTTTTACCTGTAAGTGAGGAATTTATGAAAAACAAAGCAATATTGATATTACGAATTTGTGCAGTTGTTTTTGCCGTGTTTTCCCTATCATATAGATTATTTATTAATCCCATAAACAAGCAAAGTTGTATTTATCAATTGGGCTTCTTTTCCATGCAAAGCAGTATATTTATTGCTGTAATTTTTATCTTGTTACTGGTCAATCAATTGCGCGGGAAACCTGATGAAAATGTAAATCCGAATTTTCGGGGTGCAGCTTTATTGTATGGTATTGTTACCATGTTGATGTTTCTTGCTTTTTTCATTGGATCCTTCGATTTGCATGGACTTAATTTGATCGTTTTATACAT
>CAYPTO010000338.1:0-1684 GCA_964413625.1 uncultured bacterium | reverse complement strand
CTCTTTTAATAGATAAAGAAACAGGAGTTTTAGAACATTTTGAAGATCTGGATGCTGTTGGTCATCGTTTGGTTCACGGTGGTGAACATTTCAATTCCTCAGTTTTGATCACTGACGATGTGATGGAAGTCATGGATGACTGTATTAAGCTAGCTCCTCTTCATAATCCGGCAAATATTGCAGGCGTTAAGGCTGCAAGAGCTAATTTACCCAATACGCCAATGGCCGGTGTGTTTGATACGGCTTTTCATGCTACAATGCCCGACTATGCTTATATGTATGCACTACCTCGTGAATACTACGAAAAATATGGAATTCGCCGTTATGGTTTCCACGGAACCTCACATTATTATGTTTCCCGCCGCTTTGCCGAATTGGTTGGTAAACCGATTGAAGAATTAAATCTTATCTCTTGTCATATTGGTAATGGTGCTTCTGTCACAGCGATCAAAGGCGGAAAGTCTATCGATACATCGATGGGTTATACACCTCTTGAAGGATTAATGATGGGAACCCGTTCAGGTGATGTTGACGGTGGTGCAGTTCTCAAGATCGCCGAATACGAAGATATGTCCATCAACGACATGAACATGATGCTGAACAAAAAAAGCGGAATTTTAGGTATTTATAAAAAATCCTCCGATTTGCGTGATCTGGAAGAAGATGTTGAAAAAGGTGATAAAAACGCGGAACTTGCATTCAATATGTACAATTATCGCATTAAAAAATATATCGGTGCTTATGCCGCTGCTCTTGGTAAAGTTGACGGCATTATCTTTACCGGTGGAGTTGGTGAGAATGGTGACCTGACTCGTAGCCCTGTTTGTGACAATATGGAATATATGGGTCTTTATCTTGATGAAGAAAAGAACAAAACCACTGTTCGTGGCAAAGAAGGATTTATTCATGCCGATAATTCAAAAGTGAAAGTTGCTGTTATTCCGACCAACGAAGAATTGGTCATTGCTCTCGAGACTGAAGCAATTATTAACGATCTCTGAAGGTTAAAATAAATATTTTCAAGATACACTCAATGAGTGTATCTTGTTGTTTTAGGAGCTTTTTATGTTAACACCCGAACAAATTAAAGAACAATATGACGGTATTCTCAAGAAGTATGAAGAAGTAAAAGCCTATACCAATCTTGATGAAATGAATGAAAAAATAAAAAAATTAAGAGAAAAAACTCTTGAACCCAATTTTTGGAATGATAATCTTTCCGCGCAAAAAGTTACGAAAGAAATATCAGGTCTGGAATTTGAGATCAAACGCTGGAAAAACTTGGGTATGCTCAAAGAAGATATTGAACTTCAATGGATGCTATATGAAGAAGAAGCTGCTGATCTGAAAGAATTGGAAGACTTGGTAAGTAAATTTGTTCAAAGTATCGATGATATTGAGATAGAGAAATTGCTCTCCGGTGAGCAGGATAAAAATAATGCTATTTTGGTCATTCATCCCGGTGCGGGTGGGACAGAATCCCACGACTGGGCCTCCATGCTTTATCGCATGTACACCCGTTGGATGGAAAGACGAGGGTATGATTATAAAGTTCTTAATTATCAGCCCGGTGACGAAGCCGGCATTAAAGAAGCGGTTATTGAGGTGACCGGTGCTTATGCTTATGGCTACCTGAAAGCCGAGATCGGCGTGCACCGCTTGGTTCGCATATCGCCGTTTAATG
>CAYPTO010000337.1:0-1686 GCA_964413625.1 uncultured bacterium | reverse complement strand
CTTTTTGTTACTGCCTATCTGCCTTATACCACATCAGATGAGATAAAAAAGAAACGCAAATCCATCCTAAACTAAAGCTGCCCACTACCTTCCGATTTTTAATTTTTGACTTCTCGTTTCTGACCTTAGGTATTACTTGAATTCCCGCCTCAAGTTTTTTATTTTGTTGAATGTTGTTGAATGAGGTGCAAGGTGAAAAATCAAAGTAAGACATCTTCGATCAGCCAAAACACAAATGTTCTTGAAGCACTTAATGATGTGCTTAAGTTACGTAGAGAAAGATTCTGGACCATTACCCTTATGTTGATTGTGATCTTCGCGACAACGCTATATGGTACTCTTAGAAACCCTTTCATTAATACCTTCAGCAAGATAGGAAATTACTTTGGATACCGTGTTCTTTATATCATCTGGGCTATCACTGTTAGTATTTGTATACATATATCTTCTATTCTCTTATTCAAACTGACGGACTATAGCAAAAAAATGGGATCTCTGGGATTATTGTTTGCCTCCTTTTTTTTGATCGTCACGGCGATCATTCCTTCTATTAAAGAACAACTCCCCTTTTGGCATATTTTACATAAATGGACGACCTTTTTCTACGTCATGTCAATGATCACCGCATTACATCCTTTTTTCGTTTGGCTGGGCAGAAAAATACCTCGCTTAAAAGTCTTGCTAAGAAACTGGCAATTGTTCATATTGATCGGTAGTATAACATCTTTACTAATCCAGGGACAAACCGGTATATTTGAATTGTGGTTCTTTTGGGGATTGGGCACATTGATGATTTATTTATTTTGGATATTATTCACAGAAAAAATTGAAGAAGCGGAACAGCATGAGCACATCGCAGAAAAAGAAAAAAACCGATCATAACAAAGAAATAATGGACGAAAGTAAGATCATTGATCCTGACTTTCGAAAAACCCACTTGCACGTCATATGTGATCTTTATAAACAAAGACGGAACAGAATGATCGTTATGAGCGGACTCATGATCACCTTGATCATGACAGCCATTTACGGAACACTTGAAAATCCATTTCAATATACCTTGAGCAATATCGGTAATTTCTTTTCCTATCGTGAAGTATTCATCATTTGGGCGATCATTGCAGGTGCTTCGATCCAGACTGCCTGCGTTACCTTATTTAAACTTGAAAATTTCGAACAACGACATGCTTTTACATTTATTATTTATGCTTCAATAGCCATCGTGGCTACGGCCATTATTCCCGCACTCAAGGATACCTTTCCTTTTTGGCATTTTGTTCATGTTCTGACATCTATATTCTATGCCCTCTTTCTGATTCTTGGACTTCAACCGTTTTTGCATTATGTAAGCAAAGAAAATCCCAGACTTCGAAAGAACATTGTAATCTGGCAGTATGCGATTGTAGGTGGTGGTTTCTTAAGTATCATTCTTTTTGGAATGTCAGGTATTTTTGAAATATGGTTCATTGCGACTGTAACCGCATTCCTGCTTTATTTAAGTTTGATTTTGTACGAGGAGAATATCGTCAAAAAAAGTGTCGAGCTGCTTAGAGATGAAAAGGATCTGAATATTGGTATTGAAAAGATCTTCGTTCCGGAAAATCCCAATAAAAAGAAAAAGTCTTAAACGATAAACGATAAACGATAAACGATAAACGATAAACGATAAACGATAAACGATAAACG
>CAYPTO010000336.1:0-1700 GCA_964413625.1 uncultured bacterium | reverse complement strand
AGGAAGCATAAATCTTCCGTGCAGTTATTAAAATTTCAGTTCTACGATAAGGATTTTTTAAACTTTCTATCTCCACAAGATCAATTTTTCTTTTAAAAAGTTGTTCAAAAATATTCTTAAGATCCAAAAATTCAAAAAAAGAATATTTTGTAGTTTCTGCAAATTTGATTAAAATATCAACATCACTGATAGATTTAAAATCATCCCTAAGAATAGATCCAAAAAGATACATCTCAACAACATTATATTTTCTTGCAATATTCCTAATCTTGTCGTCACTAATATTTATATTATGTAATTCCATATCCCTTACTCTTCGTTGACCTATATCTGTGATATAGTTATATTATCTATAATTGTCAATTTAAAGCAAATCTCAAATATCCTTAAACAACTCCAACTTCCCCTTTATAGCAACTTCAATATCAAACGAAACAACCTGAGCGATCATCCGAACAATAGGCTCCACCTGCTTTTTGATATAGTGATCATAATTTATAGACGAAGTAACATACCCTACCGGTTGCGGACCATCTGTAGTAATGACATAATGAATTATACCCTTTGGATCTTTAAGAAGCCTAGCCGCTTTCACATGAGGTGGATTAGTAGCCGTATAGGAAGATACAGGTTTTCTCAGATTTTTATGATAAACAAGTTCATTATCTTTCTTCCCACTATAAACAGACAGTACGATCTTATACACATACTCCTCTATTTGCTCAGCTTTAGTATCAGTAAAAATAAGATCAAGAAGACCTCGTTGAAGACTACGAGCAAGATCAGTCCAATCACGACGAATAGCCTCCATCCCAATTATTTCAAGCTCATAAGTATTATTCATCCACTTCATTCCTGCATATCCTTTAGCCCTTCCAAACTCAGATTGTCCTCTTGCATAAGGAAGAAAAAAACGAGTATAGACCTTCTCAAATTCCAACTCAAGACGAGAATCAACTTGATACTGATCTGTCAAATAAATATCAAGCTCACGATTAACCTCAAGAGCAAGTTTTTTACCCTCTGATAATAATATGTCTATAGACTTATTTTCAGAAATATGACTTTCAATGAAAAGAGAATCCGTATCGCCGTATATCACACTATAACCTTTATCAATAAAAAGATCACGCATCCACCTTAGAATATGATGACTGAACTTGGTAATAGCGCCTGTAAGATGACCAGTTGCGAATTTGCAACTACTTGTACCAAGCACACCGTAAAAAGAATTCATAAGTATTTTATATGTGTAAGATGCAAATTTATTATTCTCTGACTTTGCTTGATTTCTTTTGGTGGTAAAATTATCAAGTAACTTTGGCAATATCCCAACCTGACGATGAAAAACAGTACCATTCGGAGCAATTATTACATCTTTTTTAGACATTTCTCCTTTGATCCTAGAAAGTGGATCAATATTAAAAGTTCTCATGATAGATGGATAGAGACTTTTGAAATCAAAAACAAATACATTTTTATATAAACCTGCCTTAGGAAGTAAAACCAATCCTCCCGGAGATCCTTTTCTATCAGGTCTATCAACACCGTTCGTAGGTGCAACTATTTTTTTCTTATGTAGCTCACTTGTATATAAAAAATCAAATGTGGCTACACTTCCCCAAGCATGATCAAGTTGAATTCCAGTAAGCATACTTCGCTTCACCGTAAGATCGATCAATCCCTCTGCGGTGACAATA
>CAYPTO010000335.1:0-1719 GCA_964413625.1 uncultured bacterium | reverse complement strand
CCATCATATGACAATACGCTTACGATAACTTGTGTTTCATAAAACCAGTTTTTTGGTAATAAGGGGCGAATTTGACGGTCGATGACACGAGAACTTAAAATTTCCCGGTCCGACAATCTGGCCTCACGACGTAAGAATCCACCCGGAATCTTACCACTTGAATAGAATTTTTCGCGAAATTCTACTGAGAGAGGTACAAAATCCGTACCTTCTCGCATACTTTTGCTGGATACTACCGTAGCCAGCACCATGGTATCGCCAACGCTTGCAAGAACAGCGCCATCTGCTTGTTTTGCAATACGACCTGTCTCAAGACGAATCGCTTTACCGGCGATCGTTTTTTCTTTAGTAATCAAAACTTACTCCTTCTTGACAGCAACTATTTCCTGCCGCCATTTTATGTTATTTTCTTAATCCTAGTTCTTTAATCAAATCAAGATAACGGTTATAATCACCCTTTTGGATGTAGCGAAGTAAACGACGACGTTGACCAACCATCTTGGATAAACCACGACGATTATGATGATCTTTTTTGTGTACTTTCGCATGCTCTGTCAGGTCTTTAATGCGCTGTGTTAAAATAGCGACCTGAACTTCAGGAGCACCGGTATCTTGTTCATTTTTTCCAAATTTCTTTACGATCTCTGCAATTTGATCTTTACTTAAAGTTGACATTTTTCCTCCGTCAATATGTTTTACATTTTTCAATGTCGTTTTTTATTTGCTCTATCAGAGCTTCTTTATTTTCAAATTTTCGTTCTCCGCGGATATAATGCGTAAAACGTATCTCGATTGCTTTTCCGTACTGATGAAGCAGGTCTTTATCAAAAACGTGCACTTCTATGGATAGTCCTTCTTCATTGAAGGTTGGGCGCACCCCGATATTACAAATTCCGGGCATGTCCTTGCCATCCAGTCGGACTGACACACAGTAAACGCCATAAGCCGGGATCATACATGATACAAGATCAGGTTTAATATTCAGCGTAGGAAATCCCAGGGTCCGCCCCCGTTTCATACCCGGGATAACAGTTCCGGATATCCGAAAATGATAACCCAACATGGCGTCAACATCATCAATACAACCTAATTTTAGAGTTTTGCGAATAAGCTGAGAACTGATTTCTTTCCCTTTGTATTGCGCTTTTGGCACAACGATCAGATCAAAATCATATTTTTTTCCCGCTTCCCGTAAATACTCTATTCCCCCCGTTTCTTTATTTCCTATAGAATGGTCGGGACCGGCTATAATAGCCTTTAGGTCAAGATATGTCAATAAACGTTTGAGGAATTCATCCGGTGCAATCTTTGCGAATTCAAGATCAAAGTGTTTCATACACACAAGATCTATACCCATCGCAGTAATTGCACTTGTTTTTTCCTCGGGTTTCATCAGAGCGATCTCTTTTTGACCGCTAAACACCTCTCGCGGTGTTGGCGCGAAAGTAATAATCATACTTTTCACACCACGGCGATCAGCTTCATTACGGACTTTTTCCAAGATCTTCCGATGTCCCTGATGCAGTCCGTCAAATGAACCAATAGCCAATACTACGGCGGGTCTATTCCCTATTTGGTTTAGTGTGCTATAGATTTCCATGCTTCAATAAATGCTTCAATTGTGTAACATTCGTTCAAAGTAACATCTCCGACCTGCTCCCGGACCAATGCATGCGCGTAAGCGCCGCAACCAAGGGCAGAACCGATATCCGCCGCTAG
>CAYPTO010000334.1:0-1733 GCA_964413625.1 uncultured bacterium | reverse complement strand
TTAAAGGTAGAAGTAAGCGTAATAAAATCTCTTAAAATATCTGGAATATTTCCGTTCAAGAATTCTGTAAGGATATACGGCTCACGTTGTTGGAAAGTGGTACCTAGAATATCTTCCATAAATTTCGAACCACTCCGCGCACCTTCCGGCCGATCAGGTAAAGTAACCGGGGAAATATCAATATAATTAATATCAGCTTGACGAAAATGACTGATAAGCCCCATATGATGAACCAGTACTTCATCAGTATCATTGAATTCCACCGCATCAATATCCGATAGTCTTATATGCCGGATACCTGTAACTGTATGAAAACTTAACGCGGTATTTGAAAGGGAATCCAGTTGTGAAAATCGAATCTGGTTCAAAAATTCCAGATCGTATTCTATCTGTTTCGTCCCTCCTTCCACAATAAGAGTTTGCGCACAAAGAAGATTCACTATAAATATAAATAGTAGGATTATTCGATTAATCTTCATAGACCTCTCATTAGTTAGTTATTATAATTAATATAGTAAGCGAAAGTCAGTGACTCAAGCTATTTATATATCCGTTTTGCACGCAGATGTAATCCCCACCCCAAAGAAAATGCACCCTCTGTAATGGTGTTGTCTCGGCGTGAGTAAGATAACATTTTTGTGCCCTTGCCTGCACAAATCATCCAATTGAACACATCGGTCGGTTCCAGGACCTCTTTACCGGCAACATGGGTTAATGTAAAATATACATCATTCTGTTCTTTGCTCTCGTTTGAAACTATTTTTATTTCAGGATAATACAGATCTCCTTCATCCGTGATCAAAAAAGGGAATTTCTGTCCGTTTTTCATTTTATCCGGATAATGCTGAAGGTAGATCAAAAACGATAATACATGGTGTACAGGTTTGGGTGTTACCAAAGTATAAGAGCCACTATAATGAATGATTCCATTATAGACATCTTCACGATAATCTTGTTTTAGATCTTTGTTGCTGATATTCTTTTTTAAAGAATCCAAATGAGATAAAGTATTATCAGTGTAATAATAATACCAATTGTTAATCTTGTAAATATTGTCAAAACCACCAACTGTAAATGCATGGTAAATGATCTCGGTAACATCTTCATTAATTTGATTCTCAATTACCTCAACGTCTGCACAATGCAAGCCCAGCAGGGTCACTTTGAAAAAGAGTGTATCAGATGCACTCAAGATTCCCACAATAAGAACAAGTATTAGGATAATTGGTGTTTTTTTCATGTAATTATAAGTGGACTAATCCGACTGCGATCAACAGATAGACCAAGTCACCTATAATATCTATAGATGTGGTGACAAAAGGTCCCGTAGCCACGGCCGGGTCAATCTTCATTTTGTTCAAAATGATCGGAGCGACAGTTCCCATAAAAGTAGCCAGTGACATAGCAAATGTAATACCCAATGAAACGGCAATACTCAGTTCAATGCATTGCCTCAAGGGATAATCATAAGCATTCGAATTTAGAACATACGCCATGAGGAAGGCGATCCCACCCAGGATCAGTCCGTAGATCACGCCCAAACTCAAACCCACTCTAATTTCTTTTAGAATGATCTTGAAAGTAGTATTCGGATTGACACGTCCGGACAACAACCCCCGGGTAATCATCGTTGAACTTTGCGTTCCGATGTTTCCACCCATACCTGCGATGATCGGTAGAAAGGCCGCCAAAATAATATAATTACTGAGTAAAACATGGAAAGCCCCAATTGT
>CAYPTO010000333.1:0-1747 GCA_964413625.1 uncultured bacterium | reverse complement strand
TTTATCGTAGTTGCTGTGATATTATAGATGATCATAATCCGGATGTATTTGCCATTGAAGAAACATTTTCAAATGTCAACACCAAAACATCCCTAAAATTGGGACATGCCAGGGGCGTTTTGATGTTAGCCGGACAAATGAAAGATCTTCCCGTTCATGAGTATCCCGCTACCATCGTTAAAAAGGCATTGACAGGGGTGGGCTCTGCATCGAAAGAACAAGTAAAGTACATGGTTATGAAGATGCTGAAACTACCATCGCTGGGTGGAAAAATGGATGTTAGTGACGCTTTGGCTATCGCGATTACATATTATAATTCGATGAAATATGATTTAATAATGAAATAAGTATAGGGACCAGGTATGCCTTGTCTCTACATTAATAACCTTTACAAACTTGGTGAACTATGATACATTTTATTGAAGGCGATATTGAGATCAAAGAACCTAATCTTGTGGTCTTGAATACAGGCAACATGGGCCTGGGTTGTGTTATTACTCTCTTTACTTACGATAAATTGCCTTCACGTGGCTCTCATTGTCGATTGCTGACCTATCTGCATGTTAGAGAGGATATTTTACAACTTTATGGATTTGTTGAAGAAAATGAGCGCAAAATGTTCGATAAATTGATCTCATTGTCCGGAATCGGTCCAAAACAGGCTATCAATATTCTTTCAGGCATACGCTACGATCATCTGATGGAATTTATTCTTCAGGGCGATGTTGCAGCCGTTAAGCGAGCCCCCGGCGTGGGTGATAAAACAGCTCGACGAATTATTCTTGAGTTAAAAGATAAGATCTCCGATGAAGAAGTCAGCCAAATTACCGGCGCAGCACCCGATTCACCTCTTTCATTAAATCTAAAAGATGCCATTCTTGCTTTGGAATCACTCGGCTATAAAAAGGCCCAAGTTCAAAGCATTTTAGAGAAAAATATTAAAGCTGATGAGAACCTGAGTACTGAAGATATTATAAAACGCTTTTTGCAATTACAAAATAAATAGCCTGAAGAAAGTTTGAAATTTAAAGTTAGCAGGTCAGTAATGGATATAAAAGAACTATTATTGAAAAACCGTTCACATCGTCGCTTCAAGCAAGAACCGATTCTAAATAAAGATGACCTGATTGATCTCATTGATTCCGCCCGGCTTTCCCCTTCTGCAAGAAATGACCAGCCCTTAAAATTCATTGTCCTCGATAGCAAAAAAGTCTGTGATAAAATATTCCCCTTTACCTCTTGGGCCGGTTATCTGGAAAATTGGCCGGGACCTGATGAAGGTGAACGTCCAACTTCCTATATTATTATTTTAGCCGACACTGAAATATCCAGGAAATCCGAAATCGATGTAGGGATAATGGCCCAAAGTATGCTTCTTACTGCAACTGAAAAAGGTTTTGGCGGGTGTATGTTGGCCTCAATTGATCGCATTAAGATCCGCGACCTATTTTCTATTGATGATAAATATGATATCCCGCTTGTGGTCGCATTGGGAAAACCGGCTGAAACTGTGATAATTGAAAATATTGAATCGGATAACACACATTACTATCGAGATGCAAATTCTGTGCATCATGTACCCAAGCGAACACTCAAAGAGTTAATTATTGATATCCGTTAATATTTGTTATTTGTAATTATTTTTGACTTATTATTGAATTACTATTGGTAGTAACAAATAATATTCGTATTATTGTTGGTCGTTAACACTAAAATATAAAGGGAAACACCATGGCCAAAAAGCTTT
>CAYPTO010000332.1:0-1749 GCA_964413625.1 uncultured bacterium | reverse complement strand
AACCCCGAGCTATATCCTTCGGTAAACCTTCGGATATCAAGAAAGCACGGGGTAATTTATCATTTACCAAGTGAAATCATTTTGTTTATATCATCAATTCTCATATATTTATGTCTTATGACAATTACCTTTTCTAAAATGGCAACAGCAGTCCCGGATTTTCAAACAAATACGGCTATCATTGCGGATATGCATATTCATTCTACGGCTTCAGACGGAGAGTATTCACCCGGCGATATTGCAGCTATGCTTCACAAGAACAAGATCAAGGTGGCCGCACTTGCCGATCATGATACCTTTGCCGGATTTCATGAATTTAAAAGTGCATTCAGTGGAATTGCCGTGCCAGGTGTTGAGCTATCAGTTGAATATAATGAGGTAGGACTGCATCTGCTGGCCTATGGATTCGATCCGCTTCATCAGGCATTTTGTGAACGTCTTGAACATTTTCAAAAGATCCGTTATCATCGAATTGAAATGATCTGCGAACGTCTATGCGAATTGGGTAAACCTCTTACAATAGATGAAGTAAAAAACAATTATCCTCAAGAAACGACCTTAGGCAGACCCCATATCGCCCGCGCGATGATCGCCAAAGGTTATATCAAATCCTTTAATCAGGCATTTCAAAAATACATTGGTGACGATAAACCCGCCTATGTTGCAAAAACCAGACTGGATTTTGATGAAGCACTAGAACTCATTAAGGCTTCCGGTGGCATCAGTATTCTTGCCCACCCGGGTCTATTTCTTTCGAAAATTTCTTTTGATGTTATAAAAATGCTTCCCGTGGATGGATTTGAAGCCTATCACCCCAACCATACCAGCTCATTATCCCGAATTCTTGTCGATCATTGCCTCAAACATGATCTCCCATATTCCGGCGGTTCTGATTTCCACGATCTGCGCAGAAACAAAACCAATGTAATCGGTAAATGGGGCTTGCGTGAAAATGAATGGCAATACCTAAAAACTTATATCAATAATCACTGTTTTTATCAGATCTAAATTATTTTATGTATCTAAATAAGTTGATAATAATGAATCAGTTTATACGAGAATATTTTATTAATGCGTGAAAAATTGTAGTATTTAATATTACGGAAAAATTTGCTCTCGGAGAGATCCTGAATAAGCTCCCGAAACATCGGGACCTTTTCAGAATGACGAGGAACGGGGTCAATTGTCCTTTGTCCTTTGTCCTTTGTCTTCTTCTTTCAAGGTTTCTCCCATAATGGCTCTTAGCACATACGCTCCTCCCGAATATTGCAGGATCAAAGCAATGATAGATTGCAGCGGCACGCAAAGTATCATGCCGATAGGTCCCCACAACCAATTCCAAAAGAATAAGGATACGATGATAAATAAAGGTGAAAGTTTCAAACCTTCGCCCAAATAGCGGGGCTCAAGAACATTCCCAAATAAAAATTGGCTGGTAATCAATAAGATCGAGACAAAAATAAAATTGCCGCCAAAACCGTATTGAAGGAGGTAGATAGTCAAGGGAAATATCGTAGCAATAATAGAACCAATACTGGGAATAAAATTCAATAAAAAAGTAATCAGACCAATAATGATGATAAAATCCAACTTGAAAAATGACCGATAAGGTCTCTACGACAAAGAGTCCGCCAACGATAACGAGCAGTATTTCCTGCTTTGTGATGACGGCTATAGTACCTATAGTACCTCCAAGGGAAAGCGAGCCAACGTCTCCCATAAAGATCTGTGCTGGATAGGTGTTGAACC
>CAYPTO010000331.1:0-1766 GCA_964413625.1 uncultured bacterium | reverse complement strand
ATTCCGATACCCGTACCACAGATAATGATCCCCGAGGTGTCGGGATCATTCGCTACAGCTTTTCCCACTGCGACTCCAAAGTCGGGATAATCAACTGATTCAGAGGAAAAGGTACCTTTATCTATAACAGAATATCCCATATTACTGACAAGATCAATAATATGGGATTTTGCTTCGAATCCGGCGTGGTCGGAACCAATATAAACTATTTTACGCTGACTGTTCTCGTGATCCACGAATAACTATCTCCTAAAGGTTTGTAAGTATTCGCGTTAACTTTATTTGCATCTCCGATCAGGAATCTATCTTTGGCTTTTGCGATCGTTAGATCATTGTCATATAAATATTTGATACGGAATTGTGCGTTGAAGTTACCAAGTTCTTTGGATTTTTTATAATCTTCATAAGCCATATGGTAAACAATTTTATCATTACAATCTATTTTGCCTTTGGTCAAGGTGGTTATTTCGGCAAGTGCTTCCAGAACTTTTGCGCGGGCAAAATAGACTTCTTTATTTTGCGGAGCTATTTTTACAGCGTTGGAAATGATATTGTATGCTTTTTCGTAATTTCCAAATTCAACATTTTTTAAGGTAACGTCAACTTGCATATTGATATCACGGGGATTAGAACGCGCATAATTTTCAAGTACTTTCAAGCCTTCTTTAGGTTGTGCATCATATTCGTAACATTCTGCCAATTTTTTTATTAGCGTAATATTTTGTGTATTAAATTGCAGTGTCTGGCGAATTACATTAATAGCGGTTTTGTAATCGTTATCATTAATAAGGGCATTGATATACTTTAAAGCCTTGGAAGCATCGGCGGTATTATTTTGCCATGCTTTTTCATAGAAGGCTTTAGGGTCACGGCCCATTTTTCCAAGAACGGAGATAATAGCATTGATAGCATCATTGTTCTCAGTATCAATATCAATGATATATTCCCAAATATCAAGCTCTTCATCGTAAAGGCCAAGCATATCTAAAGCGTTTGCTTGTTTTGCAAGATATTCAACATCATCCAAATAAAGAGCATTGTACTGCTGATAGATCGCAACGGCACCTTCATAGTCACCGGCACGTTCTTTATAATATGAAGATAACTGTAATAAATGCTGATTGGTTGCATCATAGCTTAAACCTTGATCAATAAAATATGCGGCTGAATCCGGTTTCCCGAGTTTCATGTAGCATTGTGCCATATCTTTATATAAGGGATCAATAAAATTTTCTGCGCAACCGGCAGAGATGATCTCATGATAATTTCTTAAAGCATCCGCCCAAGCTTGCTGAATCATATATTGACGGCCATTACTGAGTCTGAACTTGCATTTATTCAGGATTTCTTCTTTTTTCTGTTCTTTCATGGCGTTGATCTCGTCTGAGTTTGCCTGCGCTTGCGGAGGAACACAATTATAAACGCCAAAAATCAAAAACACCAGTAAGATTGACAGCAACTGCCATTTTCTTATTCTCGTCATTTTACTTCTCCTATCCTATCTATATTTACCTCTCGTATTGAACCAATTTTCTGCGATCGTGATACTTAAATTTAAGCTATACACTAATTCATCTATATTGATTGGAATACCGCCTTGTTCAAAGATCGTTCCTGTATTGTATTCGACCATAAATGCTGCATCGACTCGATTTTGATACTTAGTAAAAGGAACGCCAATACCCAAGCTCAAACCATAGGTCTTAACAGGGATTCCTAATTTTAAAGATTCTAACTTGTCTTTCGATGTTTTTTCTTCACTTCTA
>CAYPTO010000330.1:0-1767 GCA_964413625.1 uncultured bacterium | reverse complement strand
AAGCATTATTGGATCATTTTGACGATAATATTGTCATACCCGTCGCTGCGGCGGTGATGCTAATGATGCTGGAAATCTAAAAACACCTCTTAATCCATTTCCCCATCACTTCCGCCATTCTCATCGATCCCAGATCGGTCAGATGGATCCCATCCACTGTGCCTTCGACGGCAACATGACGAATTTGTTTGAAGGGGATCATATGCAGGTTCTTATAGTCTTTTTTTAAACGCTCGTAGATGGCGGCCACTTCGGCATTTTCGGCCATACAAGCATTGTAGATTTCCGGATCGAACCAGCCGTCTTCTTCCATGATATTGGGTGTAAGTAAAACGGGTGTTTTTGGATGTGCCTCAAGAAGTTTCTTCAGTTCCCGCTCGGTTCGATCTTTGATCATTTCCAAATCCATGTTGGGGAAGCAGTCAAAAATATAACAAGCTGCATCGATCTGACAAATATAATTAATGATCTCCGGATCCATATGGCCGTTGCCTGAAAAACCCAGGTTGATCGTTTCGCGTTCAAGATTACGACCAATTATTGCTGGATAAGCCATGCCGGGACGTGACACACATCCGCCTTGAGTGATGCTGGTCCCATAAAAGACCAATGGCTTTTCGCTCCGCTTGATCTCGGTGATCTCCGCTTCAGGATTTATGCCAATATATAAAGATTTTAGTCCGTCATACAGGGGACAGTATAACAGGTATTCTCGAGGTTCAGCGGTAAGATTTTTGATCAAGCGACGTTTATTGCCGGCTTGATAGGGTTTGCCTGTACCCAAATGGAACCATTGCTTCCCTTCTTTGACGTAAAGGTCCAATCCCCGGATACCCGTGCCGGCCATGTGAACCATATGGAAATTATTCAGGACCTCCCATTGAATATGGATTTCTGTGGCATTAGTGATGAAATGTGCTGCAATACCTGCGGAATTACGACTTAAATTCCATACGGGTTTCCTGAGCAGATCCTCGGCAACTGCCGGAAGTCGAGAAAAAGGAGGTGCATCTTCGAATGCCATGCCCTCAAGATACAGCTGAGCATCATAAAAAACCGGTTCTGCAGCAAATAAAAACACGCTTAAAAATAATAATAGGAAACAAAGTGATTTGCGCATATGTTATTCCTTTGTTAAGAAGATTAAACCAATTTGATTAAGAACTAATACCAAGGGTATAATAAATAATTATTGATAATTTACAAAAGAGATTAAATCAAAAATCTCTCCGCCTGCGCAGTTGATTGACTCAATTTTCTTAACTTTTAAAAAAGTTAAGAAAATTGAGTCAATGCATATTGAAAAAAGTATAACAAATTAAAAGAAAAAAGTATAAATTCAAACGATGCAAAAACTTAATAAATACATACTGATTCTGCTGCTTTGCTTTATGCTAAGTCCTCTGTTTTCTCAAGTCGTAAGCTTTCGCCTAACCAACAGATCAGAATCTCAAAATATATTTGCATCAGAACTCTATGGAAGCAAGTGGATGTCTCTGAATCATTTCTTTAAAACCTTCGGAGAGATCGAATATCTTGATACGGAAAACTGGTCTCTGAAAGCAAGCCTGTCCGGGAAACAATATATCTTCTTTGCCAACTCGACTTTTTATCAGATCAATGGAAAGTGGTTTCACTTACCTACAACGATAGAGCGATTGAGTTATGGTCTGTATATACCTGAAAAGGAATTTATTCGAGTCTTGAAATTAGATGCTTTCCCCGATCTCAAATTCAATATTGCAGACAATCACTATATTCTCGCTC
>CAYPTO010000329.1:0-1771 GCA_964413625.1 uncultured bacterium | reverse complement strand
CCACTATCAATGATTTAGATAGCAATGCTTTAGAAAACTTTCGGTCTATGGCAAGAAAAAACCAACGGATTAAACCGGACGACCTAAAAGATACAGACGAACATTTATTAAAAAAGCTACAACTTGTTGAAACCGGCAAATTAAAAAGAGCGGGTGTTCTATTATTCCACTCTGATCCCGAACAATATATTTCCGGTGCATATATTAAGATCGGATATTTTAAAACGGATGTGGATGTGCTATTTCAAGATGAGATTCATGGCAGTATCTTTTCTCAAATAGAACAAACACTGAGTCTAATATCTACCAAATATCTCATAAACTCAATTTCTTATAAGGGTGCCAAAAGAATTGAAACCAAAGAATATCCAATTTATGCTATTCGAGAAGCTCTCCTAAATGCAATAGCTCACAAAGATTATTCTGATCCCACCCCTACTCAGATCAGCGTTTATGATGATAAGATATTGTTTTGGAATCCCGGACAACTTCCTGAGAAATGGACTGTGGATAATCTTTTGATCAAACATCCATCAAAACCTTTTAATCCAGATATTGCTAATACACTTTTCCGTTGCGGCTATATTGAAAGTTGGGGACGTGGAACCTTAAAAATGCTTGAAGAATGTAAGCTTGCCGGACTTCCAAAACCCAAATACAGTTATGACATGTCGGGAATTTTTGTTGAATTTACTAATAATATTTTTAATGAAGATTATCTTAAGTCTCTTTCTCTTAATGAAAGACAAATAAAAGCTGTCTTTTACACGTTAAAAAATGAATTCATTTCAAATGCCAAATACCAAGAAATCAACAATATAAAGCAAACTGTCGCTTCAGAAGAACTGAAAAATCTGGTAAAAAAAGGAATATTAAAATCGTCAGGTATTAAAGGTCGCGGTTCAAAATATTTTATTGAAATATAATTGTTCGTTTATTGTTCGAATTGTTCATTAATTGTTCGAATTGTTCGGTCATTGGCTTATAATAGGCTCAATTGGCTTATTTCAAAAGCGTACGAATAAATAAAACCGAAACGGTTTTCGTTTAAGGTTTAATAGTTTAATAATGGAGGTTCACTATGAACAATTATGATAAATTTAAAAAGCGTTCTCGCTTACGCTTAGAAATTGTAGTCGTCATCGTCCTTGCAATCGCCGTCCTCCTGATCTTTCTTTTCCCCAAATTCGATCGCGATTCAAAGATCGCGGAAGAAACCAAGATCATCTTTATCGAGTCCATCGATATCCCGACCCCGGATTTAGTAGAGGTCGATGTTCCCGCTCCGCGCCCGGTGATCCCGGTCATGAGTGAAGATGCCGAGCTTGATCTGGACAGTCTTATTGATATATGGGATTTTGATGATTATGAAGGCGAGATGGATCCACCGCCCCCGCCCGGAGACAATCCCGATACCAATGATTACATCTTCGTGCCCTATGATGAACCGCCCGAAGCCATCGGCGGCGTGGCCGCCATCGCCCGGAATACCGTCTACCCCGAGATCGCCAAAGAGGCCGGCATTGAAGGCACGGTCTATGTCCAAACTTATATTGATGAAAAAGGCACCGTGCTTAAATGCGTTACTGTTAAAGGCATGCCGGGCACAGGACTGGATGAAGCCGCCATGGACGCCATCAAAAAGACCAAATGGAAACCTGCTGTGCAAAGAGACAGAAATGTGGGAGTGTGGATAGCAATTCCCGTGACATTTAAATTGAATACGAGATAAACACTTTAATGTATGTGTAGAGACGCAAAATCTTGCGTC
>CAYPTO010000328.1:0-1781 GCA_964413625.1 uncultured bacterium | reverse complement strand
CTCGTTCGCAACGATCCGATTATCATTTATATTTTCAATTCCATAATAAAGAATACTTTCAGCGCTGGAATCAGAAGCCCAGGAAATAGCGATCGACGTTTGCGGTGAATTGTTGAAGTACGATAAAATGGGGGAAATATTTTCCGCTTCCGGTAAAATGACATGATCGCGCCAGTTAACAACTTCGTCATTCAGACTAAAATCAGTTGAATCGGTTGAGAGAGTACGGTTTTCAATCTCTTCACCGGCAATATCTTTTTCTACTGTTTCCCAGTTGCCTCTCGTGTATTTATACTCAAATGAAGAATTTTCAGCCAATTCAAGAATGCACTGCCATGAATTCGAGTTTATTTTTCTCATTTCCAACTCACCCGGATCCCAAGCGTTTAATGTCCCTACAACATATATTGTATCTTCTTCCGGCGTAAATTCGGGAACAGTAACATTGAAAGTGACCGTTACCGTTTGTGACAATGCTAAATTGAAACTCATTAAAACAAATAATAATAAGGAACATTTTCCGAAAAAATCTTGATGAAATCTTTTCATTTGCTTACTTCTCTTTTGATTTGTTAATATTTATATTCAGTTTTTATATTTCAATCTTCCGATTGTGAAATTTAAACTTTTGCAAATATTTTTTTCCTTGTTTTCTAAAGCTCCTTAAGTCTTTCAAGAAGCACTTTCTCAAAAAAATTTATGTCTTCCCACTTTTAACGGTTTCGGAAAGAATAAAGCCCATAACATCTAATCAAATATTTCCCTTTTTACGGGATATTCTGAATATTTAACAAGTTGTTTTCTATCTTTTATATATTGTACGAATATATAATTTATTCATTAATTAGCAAAGATATTTTTAATGATTTTGTTATATGCCAAGAGCATAACATTATTAACAGAATACGAGACAGAAACCGGATAAATATTATGCTTGATGTATCTATCTAAATAAAAAACGTTATATGATAAATTATTAGCTCAAAGTGGTTTTGCAAAAATCTTTTATTTCGATTACTGAGTTTTTCATCGATAAATATTATCCTCACTTAGCCTTTCTTTGCCCACAGAACATTTTATTGTTTTTTCCGTGAAGACCAGGTACGTGTATCAATTACTTTATTGTCCGGTGTAATAACTTTCATGGTGCAACTATCTCCATTAACCGTAAGAAGACAATAATGATGTTTACTTTCAAATACCATGGAATACGGATTCTGTTTTTTTGCGGTGCTACTCTTACCATATAGCGGAGCTCCCGCGCCTCCCGTGATGATCATGGAAACACCATTCCCCGGTTCGGAACGTTCATAAAAATGATCATGCCCTGCAAACATTGCTGTTGCATTGTATTTTTCTAAAAGCGGCATAATAACTTCCTGTGAAAATCTGACGCCTCTTTCCCGGGGATGCCCGTCTTTAAGTTTACCATGACCTCCGGATGTCCATGCAGGATAATGGTTGGCAAGAAAAATAAATTTTGCGTTGGAGTTGGCAAGTATATCTTCCAGCCAATTTGCAAGATTACTTCCAACCGACCAATCCATTGCCCCGTCAATTCCTATTATTAAGACCGTACCAATTTCCTGTGACCAGTTCTTTCCACCGGGTGTTGAAAATATTCGGGTAAACAAAGGACAATTCTGCTCGTGATTGCCAATAACGGCATAATAGGGAATTGTTGCGAAGAAATCTTCGGCAAAACCAAAATAGTGTTCATCCCATTCATAATCGCGCTTACCTCTTGAAACCATATCACCGACAAATATCAAAAATTCCGG
>CAYPTO010000327.1:0-1784 GCA_964413625.1 uncultured bacterium | reverse complement strand
CTTTAGAGTTGTTGGTGGTCCTTATCAATCTCAAAGTACTTCGATAATCAATGGCAAATCTACAAGTTCTATCACTCTAACATATCAACTTACTCCTAAAAAAACTGGTAAGATCGTAATTCCTTCCGTGACGATCATTGAAAACGGTAAAAGATTCAGATCAAATAGTCTGACAATAAAAGTAGTCAAATCTTCCAAGGAAATGTCCGGTTCGAAATCTCAGGATATGTTCCTTCGAACAGAGATCAGTGAAAAGTCTCCGTATGTTGGTGAAATGCTCAAAGTTGATTATGTACTTTATATTAAAAACGGCATGAATATCAGAATGCCTTCCTTAACAGAAGAGCCCAAAATGACAGGTTTTGTGAAGGAAAATATTCAATTTTCTTCACAAAAAAGTAAATCATTGGTACAGAGAATATATAAAGGTCAGAAGTATAATACTTTACCGATAAAGTCATATTGGATCACTCCAACAGCTTCGGGAGAATATGAACTTAATCCTCTAATTATCTCTGTGCCGGTAGAATCTAAGCAGAAAAAAAGAAAAAGAAAATCTAAGTTTGATGATCCTTTTTTCGGTGATGATATGTTTTCAGGTTTCAGCAATTTTAAAGAACGATCTCTTCGCTCAAAAAACATAAAAATAAATGTCAACGAATTACCTTCTGCAAATAAACCTGAAAGTTATAGCGGAGGAGTAGGAAATTTTAAACTTCGTTCCACTATAGATAACGATTCTGTTGATGTAAATGAGGCTATTACTTTAAAGATAACTATCTCTGGAAAAGGAAATTTCAGAGATATTACTGATATCAGACCTGAGATACCTTCTGATTTTGAAGTATATGATCCAAAGCGAAAAGTTACTTTGAACAAGGATTCTAAAACTAGCGGGAAAGCCGTATTTGAATATATTTTAGTACCAAGAGTTCCAGGTAAGCAAACTATTAAAGGAGTTAAATTTTCATATTTTGACCCTATTAAAAAGAAATATCGAACCATTACTGATAAAGATTATAACATTACCGTTACAGGAAATGCAAATGGCAAATATGTATCTTCTGCCAGATATTCAAGAAAGGAAATTGAAATATTAGCAAAAGATATAAGATATATCAAGAGATCCGCTAAACAATTTTATAAAATTAGTGAAAGAATAAATACATTTATAAACTTTTACATATATATATTAATTTCACTATTATTACCATTCATCACATATATTCTGAATAGTATTTTCTCAAAGAAAAGAGCAGATATCTCAGGAATGAGAAAAAGAAAAGCTTCTAATTTTGCTAAGAAAAGACTAAAAGCTGCAACGGTATTCTTGAATGAAAATAATTACCTTGGATTCTATAAGTCACTTGAAGAAGCAATTTATAAATTCCTTGGTGACAAATTCAACATTTCACATGCAGGTATTGTATTTGATGAAATTAAAACTATATTAGAAAGTAAGAATGTTTCAAACGAGCTTATTGAAGAACTTCAAAAGCTAATAAATAAAACATCATCTATTCAATTTTCACCGGAAAAACCGAATGTTGACGAAATGACCACTGATATTGATAGAGCAAGTAACCTAATAATGGACTTAAGTGTAAACCTAAAATAGAAAAGATATGAAATTTATACTAACCGTAATATTAACACTATTCATAAGCTTGCAAGCTTCTGCTATCACTGAATGCGATAAAGCCAATGCTGAATATGAAAAAGGTGACTTTGTTAAAGCTATTACTCTTTACACTTCAATTCTGCAGAAAGGTTATGAAAATGGT
>CAYPTO010000326.1:0-1788 GCA_964413625.1 uncultured bacterium | reverse complement strand
GGCATTTTTGGCCGTGTGATTCGTCACGATCCCGACTTTTTTACCTTCTAACATAGGAAAACCTTTTTTAGCGGCAAGATCCAATCCACTTTTGGCTGAACAACTAAGAAATAGAAAAAATATGATAAAGATAGTGGAAATTGATCTAATTGATTTCATAATACCCTCAATTAATTATTTTTTTGCAAATATTTTATATACAAATTGTCCAATTGATGTAGCGGAGGTGATCAATCCGATCATAATCCCAAAACTAATGGTTGAGACCCATAGTATTTTGTAAGTTGAAGTACTGATTTCCAGAAGGGGAAAAGATCCGGCAATAAATTTATGTGCAAAGATCAGACAAATGGCTGAAAAAAAGCCGCCGATAAAGCCTTCAATGGTACCTTCCAATATATAGGGTAAACGGATCAAAAGGTTGCCTGCTCCCAAGATTTTCATGACATTTATTTGACGACGTTTTGCATAAACGGATAATTTAATGGTATTACGAACGAGCAAGTTCATTGCAAATACAAGAATGATTAAAACAAAAATTCCCGCTATAGCTACCGCTTCAGTAACGTTTTCTAATTTTTCGATCAAAGCATGCCGATAATGGACTTCATCGACCCCTTTGATTTTTTCAACCTGGGTCTTAAAAAGGTTCAGATATTCGGGATGATTGAATTCTCGAAGAAGTCGGATTTCAAAAGAGACAGGCAAGGGGTTTTCATCCAAAATATCCATGATATCCTCACCGAATTCTTCCTTAAAAATTTTCGCTGCCGTTTCTTTTGAAACATATCGAAGTCGCTCAATGGTCTTGTAGCCTTCGAGTTCTTTCTGAATGTTCTTTATTTGTGATTCTGAGGATGATGGGTCAAGATAAACTTCAATGACCATATTGCTTTTAAGATCACGCAGTTGATCGTAAAGAACAAAACTAACTTCAAACAGAGCTACTAGTATGGTCAATGCGATACAAATTGTAAGAATCGTCGCAACGACGGGTGTACGTTCACGCCATAAATTTGAAAATGTCTGCTTTAATACGAAAAGAAACTTCATTTTTGATTCGCTAATAAATTAATATGGGTTTTTGGTATATTGATCGTTCTGTCTCCCGGAAGAACCTCTCCATTTTCCATATAGATCCGTTTATATGGCGTATCTTTGATAAGATCGTAATCATGTGTTGCCATAATCACCGATGTCCCGTTTCTATTGATGCGTTCCAATAAAGACAATACATTCTTGGACGCTTCACGATCAAGGTTACCGGTGGGCTCATCTGCAATGATTACAAAAGGATTTTTCGCCATGGCCCGTGCAATGGCAACACGCTGCTTTTCCCCGAGGCTTAATGTAGAAGTCCGTTGATTCATACTCTGTAACAAATTGACTTCATCCAAAAGCACATAAACAAGTTTCTTGATATATTTTCGTCTGTAGCCTTCAATAACCAATGGTAAGGCAATATTGTCAAAAACACTCATGTTCTCAATAAGTTTAAAATCCTGGAATATCACACCGACATTTCTTCTTAGAAGATTGATCTGTCGGTGAGAGATATGAGATGACGACCAATTATTTACGGTAACGACACCCGAAGAGGGTAAAATATCCATATAAATTAATCGCATAAAAGTTGATTTCCCGCAACCGGTAGGTCCCAGAATTAATGTAAAATCTCCGTCATGCAATTGAAGGTTGATATCCTTTAATGCTCCGGGGACATATCCGTAATTTACAGTAACTTGTCTAAATTGGATCATCGCATTATGACTAACAATCGATTAGATG
>CAYPTO010000325.1:0-1798 GCA_964413625.1 uncultured bacterium | reverse complement strand
ACATTTCACGATATTCTTGATGCAACGGGGAAAACATTTTCACGTGATATTGAAAGCCGCTTACATCTTTTGGGTATGCCAAATGCAAAATTCAAAGTGAATCTTCGCCAGAAAGAAACAGAAGGTCCGTCTTATATTCTTTTTAAAGGTAAGCATGTTGAACCGAGCATCAACGGGATCGATGATGTGGAATTTCTTATCATCACAAATCCGGGCGATGATTTTAAACCACTTATCAAGATCGCATCCGGTGGAGAGATCTCACGCATTATGCTTGCAATTAAAGCCGTACTTGCCGGACACGACGAAATGCCCACCCTGATCTTTGATGAGATCGATTCCGGTATTTCCGGTCGTATTGCTCACGTTGTTGGTGAACAAATCAAAGAACTTGCAAAACATCATCAGATATTATGTATTACTCACTTGCCGCAAATCGCTTCCATGGGTGAACGGCATTATCGGGTAGGAAAATACAGCAAAGGCAATGAGACATTTGCCGAAATACAAGAAATTGTCGCGAATGAACGCGTAAAAGAGATCGCTGCCCTTGTCGGTAGCGAAAATCTCACTGATGCCAGTCTGCGCACTGCAGAGGAGTTGTTGAATCCCTCATGATCTATGAACTTATCGGACAACAAGCCATTGTAAAACGCTTTCAGGGGCTGATTGGCTCCCGGCGTTTTGGTTCGGCCTATCTTTTCGCCGGTCCCGAAGGCGCCGGAAAAGTCAGTATGGCTCTAAATCTTTCATCGCTTCTTCTATGCGAAGCGCCACAAGAGGGAAATGCCTGCGGAGTATGTGCTTCTTGTATTAAAATGAGACATCTTAACCATCCAAATTTACATCTTATTCATGCTACACCTACCCCAAAAACAAAAGACCCTAAAAACAGTGATCCCTTCAAAGGACTGACAGAAGCTGATTTTAGTGCCATAAAGGATGAACGGGAAGCCCTGACCCGAGACCCCTATCGTGGGATCAATATTCCCGGTGCAAATCAGATCCTGATTTCATCTATTCGTCATATTAAAAAAGAACTATCCATGAAACCCGCTGAAGACGGCCGACAGGTCGTACTGGTATTACAGATCGAAAAAGCAAATATCCAGGCTTTAAATTCTCTACTTAAAATATTGGAAGAACCGCCGGCGCGTACCACCTTTATTTTGACAACAGGCTCGCTGGATATGATTCCCGCTACGATCCGTTCCCGGTGCCAGATCGTCAAATTCAATCCGGTGCCCGATACTCAACTTAAAGAATACCTTATTACAAAAGGCCTAGATGATTCCACGGCACAACGCATTGCGCGGCTCAGTGCCGGAAATGTTCAACATGCCAAGACACTTATGGAAGCCGATTTTTCGGAAGTAGATACAAAGATCCTCGATTTTTGGCGTATCATGATGGGCGGAAAAGTTAGCGAACGCTGGGTTACGACCGCAGATATAACACAATTGATAGAAAGCTACACGGCTTTGGCAAAATCGGATCATGCAGAATTTAGAAATATCCTGCGTTTTATGGTCTTCTGGTTGCGAGATGCCCAATTACTTGCTTCAATACCGGAAGCAAATGAACAATTGATCAACACCCATTTGATCAAGGAATTGAATAATTTTGTAAAATTTTATCCTCGATTCCCATATTTTGAAATGATTCGAAAGATCGAAGCGACCCTTCGAGATTCCGAATATAATATGTATATGCCGGCCTTGCTCGCAAATCTTTTTTTGGATTTGCGAACATCATTACTCGAAACAAGAGAGAACCCAAATGCGATTAAATAAATTTC
>CAYPTO010000324.1:0-1821 GCA_964413625.1 uncultured bacterium | reverse complement strand
GTAAAAAGGATCAAACGTGTTTTTGTACTTTTATTGATTTACGGGACAGCCTTTCTTCAGGCCGTAGTTCTACCGGATTTTACCCAAAATAAAATCACACATGAACAAGCCCATTCTTTTCATTGGGGCGGAGATGTTGATGTCCATATTGATGCGCCGGATAAAAAATCTAAAAACAGATAAAAAAACCATCATCGTTTTTTATGCATGTCCTGCCGGGAATACAATTGAAATGACAATCGGAAAGCAGATGGAAGATGATAATGATTGGCATTATGATATCCGGCATATTGGTGCACAGACGCGTTTTCTTAGAAATACATTAAAAGACAAAAATATTATCACGGTTTATTTGCAAACAACAGATAACGCTTGACAACTATACGACGATCATCACTCGAATTATGTCAGCTTAATCCAACAAATGGCAACCAGTATTCTCACACAGTTCTCAGATTTTGATTATAAGGTAATACTTAACAGCTATAGCGCCGGGAGTTCGTGGATATTGCGCTATATGGAAGGTGTGAGCGAGATCCCTTCACGAATTAAGTAGAACTTATTATAACGCAAGTTTTAGTGGATTTTATTTTTTTTGATACTACTTTAATGTTTGAATTTGACAATGGTAGCCACGGGACATATAAAGTCAGTGACCCAGATGGCATACAGTCGATAAACGGAAGTTACCGCGTGATAATATTTAATGATTATAATTCCCCCATTTCTTGTGGAGGCGTTGCTTATTCGGACGACTTTCCCGAAGGGACAACTCCCGGAAAAGTGTTTGCAATGACTATTTCATTCGAGACTATTATTGGTGACAGTATTCGCACAATTGTTATGGAAGAGGTTTTAGATTTTCTAAATAATTGTGATGTTAGCATCAAGCCTGTTGAGATTCCGCAAACGGCTGTATTGAATTCGCCTTATCCAAACCCTTTTAATCCGCGAACTGCAATCGGCGTTCAGCTATCAGCTGTCAGTGACATGAATTTAAGTATATATAATTTAGCGGGACAGAAAGTTCACACGTTGGTCAGTGGAATAAAAGATGCGGGTAATTATAAATTCCCATCTTTCGAATGTAAAAATATTTGTCCGGAAATTCCCGCTGCAATCATGAAAAGACCAATGAGCGTTGTTGACTGGATCGGCTCATCCAAAACAAAACGAATAAAGATCAAAGACAAAAACGGTACTGCATAGATGAAATTGCTTACCAGTGCTGTTGATGTCGTTTTTCTAAGTGCGTTCAACCAGAGCAGGAAGGTCAGACTCATTTCAAACAGTCCCACATATCCGGCGGACAATAAAGCTCTCCAGCCAAGTTCCGTGGGTCTAAAGAAAAAACCGGCAGCAATTGAAAGTATGAATGCACCAATCGCAAAAGGAATCCAAAGCGAGATGACCGGATCTTCATCAATCGTTTTTGTGGTCAGCCAATAGATCACCCAAAAGATCGTTGTTGCAAAAGCGATCACAACACCTGTAATACTGATCCCTCCCGGCATGGCATTTCCGCCTAGTACGACAATCAACGCACCGCCGAAAGATACACATAACATCAATAATCGCAGAATATGAAATTTCTCGTGTTTTAGGATTATGGCAAAAACAGCCAGTACCAACGGCCACGTGAAATTAACAGCCTGAGCAAATTGAGCGGGTAGCATATCGTAAGCTTTGAACAAAAGAAGATAATAGATCACCGGATTAAGGATGCCGGCAAACAATAATTTATTTCGATTCTGTTTTGAAACAGTTTTTAACTTTTGGAAGCGTCTCGTAAAAAGCATGATCAGCGTTAATGCAATAAAT
>CAYPTO010000323.1:0-1841 GCA_964413625.1 uncultured bacterium | reverse complement strand
GTGCAAGACCGATCAGCATAGAGCGAATACCACGTTCAATGGAGTCGGCACCCAAAGATGCTCCCACAGTACGTTCTTCAATAATGTCGATAGGAGCAGGAAGTGCACCGGCTTTAAGAACGATCTCAATATCCTGAGCTTCCTGTAGATTTGCAAAACCCTCAACAACAGTACGGCCGTTAGGGATTTTATTCTCGATCCGAGGAGCCATCTGAACCTTATTGTCCAAAACAATGGCCAAACGTTTATCAACATTGGCGCCGGTCAAGCGTGCCCATGTTTTTGTTCCTTCTGTATTCATTTGAACATTAACAATGGGTTGACCCATTTTGTCGCTAGATATACTGCCAAGTTCTGCTTTTGCTTCTTTAACTGCTTCACCTGTCATGCCGGCTTCTCGGTTAACAAAGAACAGGGAATAGAAGTCTATTTTTCCGCCATCATTGGTTTGAATCTCTTTCGTATGTCCCGAAAAAAGAATACGAAGATCATTGGGCAAAACACGTTTAACTTCAGGATCGTTGAGTATTTTATTCACCGCATAGTAATTCCCGACAGGAACTCCAATATCCCAACCAAGATTTCTTAGAAGCGCACTAAAAGGTTTATCAGTTGCAAGATTTTCATCAACCAAGACTGAAGAATCTGCAGAACTTGCATCTTTTTCAGTAATACCAAGAAGCTCACTGACTGAGATCTCTTTATCACTACTGGTTGTATTTGATACTACAGCTGTGTCTAATTGAGTGATATCTTCAGGATTGATACGTTTTACCGCTGCATCAATTCTATTAATAATATCTTGTGTATATTCCGCGTCTTTTAGAAGAACAAATTCAAGCAATGCAGTGTTGTGAATAATGTCTTTTGCACGTTGAGGATCATCAATACCGGCCAATTCAACGATAATACGCTTCTTGCCTACCAATTGAATAACAGGTTCGGAAACACCAAATTGGTCAACGCGGTTACGAATGATCTCTTCTGCCCGGATAACAGCATGCTCGGTTTCAGTCAGTAAATTATCAACAACAGATTTATTATCTGTTTTTCTGTCCTCTGACGGGAAATATCGGCTAAGTCGTAAGCTGTCCTGATCAGCTGTTTCAAGCATGATTTCAAGATAATCCAATTCAGGATTCGCCTCATATTTCGCATCGACTTTTTCAATATAATCGTAATATGCTCTAGATTGATGCTCAGCAATGTTTTTAACGAAATTTTGTACATTTACTTCAAGAACAAGATGCATACCACCTTGAAGGTCAAGACCACGTTTAATGATCTTTGATTCAAGGTCGATCAACTTTCCATCTTCTTTCAGTGCGATTTTGTCTGCGTTAGTCAAACGTTCGAATTGTAAAGTTGGAATCAGCGAATAAGTCGCCCAAGTCAACAGTACTACGATGATGAGATAACGCCAAATTAGCTTTTTAGACATACGGGATTGAACCTCCATATTCTGTTATAATATTACCCCTTGCTTTGTATGGGATAATAAATTGCATATATAAAGAGCAAAGCTGTCAAATTTAACGGATGAAAGCTATAAAACAAAGAAAAAAGTATAAAGGTAGAGAAACATAAAATTTGAGATAAGGACCGTAAAGTTCAAGTATTAAATTAATTTATTGAAAAGCCTTCTATGTCCCTATATTTTTATTATTGAGTGCAACATTCACGCTACGGTGCTGAACTCATCTATTTTATCTGTATTTATCCACCTTAACCTCGATACTTTGCGTAGAAGGGTCTCATGTCTCACATCATTATTAATCATGAGTTGCCACGGGCAAACTTCGCCGACCTGTTCACCGACCTGTTCTTCAAAGCTCCGGCAA
>CAYPTO010000322.1:0-1842 GCA_964413625.1 uncultured bacterium | reverse complement strand
TCTATGAAAAAGTATTTGTTTGCCCTCTTATTTACGGTTTCACCTTTACTGATGTTTGCCGTAGGTATCCCTGAAGAGAACAGGAAGATGGTCCTAACAATCACTCTTGTTGGTATTGTCATTGTTTTGCTGGCTTTGACTGTCGTTTCTATTTCGGTAGGATTGATGTCAAAAAGTATTAGTTTATCTGAAAATAGAGACAGTAAGAAAGTTAAACGTATCAAAGAAGCTATTATGTCAGATGATGATGACAGGATAATTGCCATTACACTTGCCTTGCATCTTGAAAAAATAGCAATGAATGAACAAGAAAAGGCGATTTTGACAATTCAAAAGGTTATTAAACCATTTTCAGGTTGGAACAATAAAGCGCTTGGAATGCGCACACCAAGATATAGAAACTTATAGGTGAAAGATGAAATCATATAATTTAAAGGTTAATAACAAAGATTATAAAGTTGATATTGAATCAATTACTGATAATAAGGCAGAGGTACTGTGTAACGAAAAAAGATACGAAGTGATCTTTGAAGAATCTTCGGTACAAACAAAGACCCCTGTAATTTCAAGAAAAGCTGCCGTACCGATAGTTGATACGACCAAAACCCATAGCAGGGCAGATCATGCGGCTGCAAATGTGATCAAAGCACCTATTCCCGGACTGATTACGGAAGTTTTGGTTAAACAAGGAGATATCATCAAAGGTGGTGATGTTGTAGCTAAAATGGAAGCAATGAAGATGGAAAATAATATCTTGGCATCTTCAGATGGAAAAATTAAGTACGTCGGGATAAAAGTCGGTGATTCAGTGTTAGAAGGAGATGTATTGATAGATCTGGAGGATGCATGAACATATTAAATGATTTTATTTCCTACTCTGGATTTGCAAATGTGACATGGGGTCATATTGTTATGATCCTCATCGGCTGTGTGTTGATGTATCTTGGAATTGCAAAATCATATGAACCTCTATTACTTGTTCCAATCGGTTTTGGGATACTGATGGGTAATATTCCCTTCATGCAAAATGCGGGTATGCAATTAGGGATTTATGAAAATGGATCTGTATTAAATTATTTATATTTTGGTGTGATCAAGGGTATTTATCCACCCTTAATATTCTTGGGAATAGGGGCTATGACTGATTTTTCGGCATTGCTTTCAAATCCCAAAATGGTTCTGTTGGGAGCTGCGGCCCAAATGGGTATTTTTCTTACCTTTTTTGGGGCAAATTGGCTTGGATTTACTCCAATGGAAGCAGGAGCTATTGGTATTATCGGTGGAGCGGATGGACCTACGGCAATTTTCCTTTCATCGCGTTTAGCCCCTCATTTAATGGGTGTGATCGCTATTTCAGCCTACTCTTATATGGCACTTGTGCCCATTTTACAACCGCCGGTTATGAAATTGTTAACAACCCAAAAAGAACGTTTGATAAAAATGAAACCGGTCAGAAATGTGCCCAAAGTAGAAAAGATACTTTTCCCCATTATTGGTTTCTTGTTGACAGCCTTTATTGCTCCCACAGCCTTGCCTCTTTTAGGTATGCTGTTTTTTGGGAATTTATTAAAGGAATCCGGTGTAACCGATCGTTTGGCCGATACAGCAAAGAATGGATTGGTCAATACAGTAACTATTTTATTGGGACTGACAGTTGGCGCTTCAACTCAAGCGACGACGTTTTTATCTTGGCAATCTCTTAGTATTTTCGCTTTAGGCGCATTTTCCTTTATTATTGCTACAGCGAGTGGTGTGCTTTTTGCCAAAATCATGAATTTATTCCTAAAAAAAGGGAATAAAATAAATCCACTTTGTGGCGCCGCCAGAGTGAGCGCTGTGCCT
>CAYPTO010000321.1:0-1850 GCA_964413625.1 uncultured bacterium | reverse complement strand
TAAATATTATAGTGATATTATTATCATTTAAATAATTAGAGACTTTCATGAAACGGATTATTGTATTAAGTCTGATAGTTATGTGTCTTTCCTTTGCTGCAGAAAATCCTTTTTCCCTTGGGATATCAATTTCGGGGGGAGGGGACTACGGCAGGTTACTACAAATAATGATTCATTTTCTTCTACTCCGGGATATATTGAATCTGATGTCAGTTTTGTAAACGCTACGATTAAATCCGGTTTAACATGTTTATACAAAAACACCGGTTTGTACTTAAGCAGCGAAAAATTGATTGGTGATTATAAATTTAATCAAAAGAATTCCTCGAGGCTTGCCTCGGGATTGTTCATTATCTAAAAATCTGGCCTCTTACGTCCCCCAATATATTTAATTCAGCAATAATTCCTGAACGTTTTGCCGTTCATCATTAATTCTCAATTCTCAATTCTCAATTGCTGAATTGCATTTTCTATGAAAAGATTGTAACTTTACAATAAGATTATGGCTTTAATAAATTAATGATGGAGTAATCATGTCGAAAACATTATTGATCGGTATTGACGGGGGCGCAACAAAGGTAAGCGGGTGGACAACACTTATCAATGAAGACCAGACCTTTGAGCTTGGAGATATCAATGTAATTAAAGAATATCGTGAATATAAAGAATACATGCCATCATTTATACCTGTTAATATTTTAGTTCAATTGGGCGAAATGAATGAAAATGATATTGATCTGACCGTTGAAGAGAAATTGCACGGAAAAGCCTATATGTATGCTACAGCGGATGTGATCATTGAGTTAGCCGAGAAAGTCGGTGCCGATCGCGTGATAGTCGGTATTGGTATGCCGGGCTTAAAATCTGCAGATAAGCGTGGGATTGTAGCCCTTGCAAACGGTCCCCGTATGCCGGAATATTGTAAGGTCGTTGAACAGCGTATCGAAGCAGCCGGCATCCAAATGGGAAAACCCATTCATCATCTTGGATCAGACGCAGATTACTGTGGCATTGGCGAAGAATATAGTACGGACGGCTTGTTTAGTCAGGTAGAAAACTCTTATTATCTTGGAGGTGGTACGGGTGTTGCGGATGCCATGAAGTTAAAGGGTGAACTTTTAGCTTTTGATAATGCTAAAACATGGATCGCAAAAGCATGGGAAATGAAAAATAGCGAAGGAAAATCTATGGAACGCTTTGCTTCTTCAAGTGGGATTCAAGCTGTTTACAGTGAATTTTCGGGTATCTCAGTTGCAGAATTGAATGCAAACGGTATGTATCCTCCCCAGATCATGGCACTTTTCGATGAAGATCCCTCCGCAAAACGAACATTTAACGATGTAAGTTATAATATTGCAAAATTACTTTTTGAACGTATTGTTACCATATATAGCGGTTGGCATCATTTCTTTGAATTTGTAAATTCTAACCGGGCAGACCTCAGTGAAAATCATCCATATAGAACTACCTTATTGGACAGTATTATTATTGGTCAGCGCCTCGGTGATCTTTTGGAAAAATCCAAAGGCAAGAACGTATTTTACGAACCCTTTCTTGAATTTTTAACTAAGTTTATTGTAGAATCACCTTATCTTGATGCCAAATTCAAGAAACATTATTTAAAAAACGAAAAATTCAATGAAGATTTGATCCAGACATCCAAGCTACGTGAGGCTCCGGCTATTGGCGCCGGGGTGGATGCTTATTTAACTTATAATGGAGAATAAACGCCGTTGAGCGAACAACTTATAAAATTATCTTTTAAGGGTAATCGCAGAGAATTCTATAGAAATCTAATGGATTTCCCCATAAAAGCAAATGACTACTTGATCGTTGATACTGATAAAGGG
>CAYPTO010000320.1:0-1870 GCA_964413625.1 uncultured bacterium | reverse complement strand
GTTTTGTTAGAACCAAAATGTATCAAGTAAATTCTTCATGATATGTCTGATGGAATATTATTTCCTTGAATCGGTCAAAGGGTGAAGTATATATTTTTAAAAATTTTGGTTATTTCTTTTATTTGGCATGAAAACATGAAAGTAGGTTCTTCCGTATATTTATATGAAAGTCTCGTCCAGCCAGCTGGCATTATAGAGACTTTTATTCTTCGTTGTGCCGAGCCGCAGTTCTGCATGGCGGCTTATCTGAGATATTGTGTGTGCAAAATCCAAGAAATGTATCCGCAGCCCACCATGCACCAGGGTCTTCATATATATTTTTTTCAAGTTGTTTATAAAGTGTTTCCACTATCAGAGTTAACTCCCGGTTATCTGTAACAATCATGGGATCGCTTAAAGTAGTCATGTAATGACCTGGTGCGATAAATCGTGTGATATAAGTTCCTATATATGAATTTGATCTGAGAGCATAGCTAGGCCCGCCAAAGGGAACTTGAACTTTTTCCCCCAGAAATGTTACATTGAATCCATGGTGTCTTGGTATGTCTGCAAAAAAAATGGGCTATATTGTGGAAACTCCGGTATTTGACGGAGCCAAACTTCAAGATATCGAAGATGCAATGAAAGAGGCAGATTTGGCTTTGGACGGTAAGCAAGTATTGTATGATGGGAAAACGGGTGAACCTTTTGATGGAAAAGTAACCGTTGGAGTAATGTATATGCTAAAACTTAACCATCTTGTGGCAGATAAAATGCATTCACGTTCTACAGGTCCTTATTCTCTTATTACTCAGCAACCATTGGGCGGAAAAGCTCAGCATGGCGGTCAAAGATTGGGAGAGATGGAAGTTTGGGCATTGGAGGCGTATGGCGCATCAAGACTTCTGGAAGAAATGCTTACCATCAAATCAGATGATGTTGAAGGTAGAACAAATGCTTTCAAGGCTATTACGGCAGGTAAAAATCCACCTAAACCAGGTATTCCCGAGTCGTTTAATGTTTTGGTTAGCGAATTAAAATCTTTATGTTTCAATGTAGAATTCTTAAAAAATGAAAATGAAGCATAGCAACTCCTATGTAATCAGATATGGAGGAATTTAAGTGATTAGAGAAATAAAGCGAGAAGAAGTTATAAAAAATTTTGATAAAGTTAGGCTCAGTGTCGCATCACCGGATAATATCAGGCGCTGGTTATACGGAGAGGTTGTTAAACCGGACACGTTGAATTATAGAACACTAAAGCCTGAAAAAGGTGGTTTGTTTTGCGAAAGAATATTTGGACCTGAGAAAGATTACGAATGTAGCTGTGGAAAATATAAAAAGAAAAGATTTGAAGGGCAAATTTGTGATAGATGCGGTGTGGAAATTACCACTTCTCGAGTGCGTAGATCACGAATGGGACATATTGAATTAGCTACTGATGTTGCTCATATATGGTTTGTAAAGAGTCTTCCTAGCGTTATAGGTACTTTGCTTGATGTTACGGTGAGAAAACTTGAAAGAGTATTGTATTACGAATCATACATCGTTATCGAACCAGGGAAAACCGATTATGAGGAAAAGGATCTTATTGATATTGACGAGTATTATAATATCAAAGACAGAATAACAGATGATTTTGTTGCTATGATAGGGGCAGAAGCTATCAAAGTGTTGCTTTCAAAAATTGATTTAGGCAGTGAGTCAATGGATTTACGTGCCAGAATAAAAATGGAGACTGCAGCTCAAAAGAAACAAAAATCTATTAAAAGATTAAAAATTGTAGATAGCTTTAGAAAATCAAAAATTAATCCTGAATGGATGATTCTTGAGGTGTTACCGGTTCTTCCTCCTACACTGCGTCCTTTGGTACAGCTTGAAGGTGGTAGAT
>CAYPTO010000319.1:0-1880 GCA_964413625.1 uncultured bacterium | reverse complement strand
GTCATGTCCACTCTGGATTCCTATATTTTCATTTCGGCACAAACGGTCGGCTATGATATGTTGTCCCGGTATTATCCGAATAATATACGGAAAAATGTGCGTATAGGCTATGTGATCACAGGATTGGTCACCATGTTCATTGTATTGACGATCCCATCCGTTATTTCAATTTGGTATCTTATCGGCACACTCGTAATTCCTTCATTGCTTATACCGACCCTCTCAGTTTTGTTTAATAAGCCCATTTCTTCAAATGCTATTATTTTGCTTATGCTTGGCTCGGTATTCCTCTCGGGAATGTGGTTTTTCGCCGGGGAAGTATTTGGACATTATCCTTTAAATATTGAGCCCTTTTATCCGGGTTTACTATTTAGCGTTGTGGTCTATATATCCGGAAGAATTAATTCACAACGATCAAATTAATGCAATAGTGGGCACAAGGCATTGCCCTGTTTCTACATTTTTATCATTTTACGTTTATTCTATTTATAACCAAATTATCATTAGTATATTTAATATTTGACAAATTATTATCAAATATTATACGCAATTCAATTGATTTTTAATATTTTATAACATAAATTACTTCCTATGTAAAACAAGGAGCAAAAAAATGGGCACGAAAAAAATTATTTTGGCATACAGCGGCGGTTTGGATACCACCTGTGCCATTCCATGGCTGAAAGATAACGGATACGATGAAGTGATCTGTTTCTCCGCTAATCTCGGAAGCGAATTCTCACCTGAGGACCTCAAAAAGCGAGGCATTGAAACAGGTGCATCTAAAGTTATCGTAAAAGACCTTCGAGAAGAATTGGCCCGGGATTTTCTTATCCCCGGTTTAAAAGCTAACTTGATCTATGAGAATAAATACCTGCTTGCAACCGCTTACGGACGCCCCTTGATTGCTAAATATCTTGTTGATTGTGCTCACGAAGAAGGTGTCGAAACGGTTGGACACGGCTGCTCTGCTAAAGGAAATGACCAAGTACGTTTAGATGTAACGATTAAGATGCTTGACCCTAAGTTGAAGATAGTTGCTCCTCTTCGATATTGGGAATTATCATCCCGGGAATCTGAAATTGAATATGCGGAAAAGAAAAATCTTCCTATTAAGTTGACAAAAGAAAAAATCTATAGTATTGATCAGAATATCTGGGGTATTGCAGTTGAATGCGGCGCTTTGGAAGATCTGGCCAATGCAACACCCGATGATTCTTATGTAATGTGCAATAGGATCGAAGATACACCTGATGAAGCCGAATATATAAGTATCGAATTTGTAAAAGGTGTCCCGGTCGCATTGAACGGAAAGAAGATGTCTTTTCTTGATATTACAGAAGAACTTAATGAGATCGCCGGAAAACATGGAATCGGCCGTACCGATATGATCGAAGATCGTATCGTCGGTATCAAATCCCGTGAAATATATGAAGCACCGGCAGGTTGGACACTGGTTCAGGCTCATAAGGATCTTGAATCCATTGTGCTGGACAGAGAAACACTGGCGTTCAAGGAAATTGTTGCCCTTAAATATTCACAAATGCTCTATCAGGGTTTATGGTATACTCGTTTACGTGAAAGCCTGGCAGCCTTCGTTGACAAAACACAAGAAAAGGTCACCGGTACAGTAACCATGAAAATGTATAAAGGCAATTTGATCGTTACAGCACGGGAAACCCCATATTCCATGTATAGAATGAGCATGGCAACCTATGGCGACGAAGACGAATACGTACGCGAAAACGCCGAAGCATTCATTGATCTCTTTGCAATGCCATTCCTTGAAAAATAAGCAGAAGTTCCTCCTTCGTCAAAATTACGGAAGGCAGGCGGAAGCAAGAAGTTAGAATAATAAATTCAAAATTTATTTTTGCCTT
>CAYPTO010000318.1:0-1913 GCA_964413625.1 uncultured bacterium | reverse complement strand
TGATGTTGTTCTGGTTACAGACCGAAAATTTGCCGGAGCAGATACACTTGCCACATCATATGTATTGAATAAGGTTATTGAGAAGATCGGTAATTTTGATATTATTTTTGCCGGAAGACAAGCCATTGACGGCGACACAGCTCAAGTAGGCCCGCAAACGGCTGAAAAACTTGGATTACCTCAAATAACATATACCGAGAAAATACTCGAGGTGAACAATAGACATATAAAAGTTCAAAGATTAATTGATGGTGGTCATGAGATATTACGATCTGAATTACCACTTCTTTTAACTGTTGTAAAAGAGGCATCTGTCCCTCGTCCTTTTAGTGCAAAGCGTGTTATGACTTTTAAAAATCATATTCCGGTGCAGCTTACAACCGAAGATCTGGATATTGATCTTGAAAGATGCGGCCTAAACGGTTCGCCTACCAAGGTTTATAATATTGAATCTGTCGTTCTTTCTGCCGGAGATCATGAAACGATTGAGCCGACAAAAGAGGGTCTGGAGAAATTAATTGATAAATTAATGAACGATCATATTTTTGGATAAAAAGATTATGAAAAGAAAATCTCATGAAGTTTGGGTCTATATTGAGACAAAACATAAAAATATAGCGGATGTCAGTCTTGAATTACTGTCAAAAGGAAGAAAACTGGCTGAAAAATTAGATGGAAGCTTAAAAGCGGTGATCATTGGCAATGATCTTGAGAATTTGGCCAGGCAAACCTTTCGTTATGGCGCTAAGGAGGCGATTCTGGTTGAACATCCGGATCTTAATAAATATAAAACAATGCCCTACAGCAGGATTTTAAGTGAGTTGGTGAAAACATATCAACCGCGGATCATTCTTTTTGGAGCCACTATAATTGGCAGGGACATTGCTCCGCGAGTTGCATCCAATACCTTAAGTGGATTGACGGCAGATTGTACGGATCTTCAAATTTCCGACGTAACATATATGAAAAAAGAATATCCGAAATTACTATTGCAAATACGTCCTGCTTTTGGCGGAAATATTATAGCTACCATTATCACGCCTGAGAATCCTATTCAAATGGCTACTGTACGAGAAGGCGTTATGGAAATGTCTGCTTTGGACAAACCGCTTGAAGGGAAAATTACAAAAATTCCCTACCGGGCAGAAGCAGTGGATAAACTTATTGAAATCATTGAGCGACATCAGGAAAAATCTAAGGTTGATCTTAAATACTCCCCGATCATTGTAGCTGGTGGTTATGGTATGGGGTCTAAAGAGAATTTTAAATTGCTCCAGGAATTGGCTGATCTTATCGGTGGTAAAGTTGCCGGAAGTCGAGCTGCCGTAGATGCTGGTTTTATTGAACACGAAAGACAAGTAGGACAAACAGGTGTGACCGTACGTCCTAAACTTTATATTGCCGCAGGTATTTCCGGAGCTATTCAACATAGAGCCGGTATGGATGAATCCAATAAGATTATCGCGATAAACAATGATCCTGATGCTCCCATATTTGGTATTTGCCACTATAAAATATTAGGTGATGCCATGGAAATTATACCTGCCTTGATCGAAGCGTATAAAAATAAATTGAAGTAAGGAATATTATGCCGAATTTTTTTACAGACAATAAAGATCTGGTTTTTCATCTGGATAACATGGACCTGGAATATATTAGTGAGCTGATCGAAGACGATTATAATGATGCAGATAAATTTGATTATGCTCCTAAAAATTACCGGGACGCCAAAGAAAATTATAAAAAAGTTCTAGAGATCGTCGGAGATATATCAGGAAATATAATTGCCCCTTTAGCGGCAGAGATCGATGAAGAAGGTGCTCATTTTGGAGACGGTGTCGTTACTTATGCCAAGGGGACCCAAGAAGCCATGAAGCGTTTGTCGCAGGCTGATCTAATGGGTTTTACCTTAC
>CAYPTO010000317.1:0-1929 GCA_964413625.1 uncultured bacterium | reverse complement strand
ACCATCGCCAAGAGCTTCTTGCCTGAGGTGATCAAAAAACTGCAAGCCGAAGGCGTTGAGATCCGCGGATGTGAAAAAACTCAAAATATCGTTAACGGGATTAAACCGGCGACTGAAGACGATTATTACGCCGAATTTCTGGATCTTGTGATCGCTGTGAAAGTGGTTGAAAATATCGATACCGCTATTGCACACATTAATAAATACGGCTCCGGACACACGGATGCCATTATCTCCAATAAAAAAACAGCCACTGCTCACTTTATCAGAAACGTCGATACTGCTTCCGTCATTGTCAATGCCAGCACGCGTTTGGCCGATGGAGGTGTGTATGGACTGGGTGCCGAGATCGGTATTTCGACGGATAGATTACATGCAAGAGGGCCGATGGGATTGCGAGAATTGTGTACGTATAAGTGGATTGTATCAGGGAATGGGCATTTGAGAGAATGACCTCACACAAAGGCAGCAAGTAGATGATCATCTGTGTTTGCAATTCCCTACCGATTTATACGGAAATAATATAAATCCCTGTGCTTACACCATTCGCATTCCAGTGAAATTCATGCTTTTTGACTTCTTGCTTTTTTCAACTCTTCATTTACTTCCATTCGCGGTGTTATTCCCTGAGGATATTCCGAAAGCGACAAAGTACGGGAAATTTGATCTTTTTTACTTTTTACGGGACTCAATGAGAACTCAAATCCTACTGCTTCAGCTATTTTCACCATTCTTTTTATGGAGATATTAGGAGTTTGATTTAATAATTGAGAAATAGCAGATCTGGATTTACCTAATTTTCTAGCTAGGTCTGTTTGTGTCATACCTTGCTCCCTCATACGAGTCAGCACATGATGATAAAACTCAAAAATGATATCCCATGCTTTATCTTCAGTGCTTAGCTCTGCATGTAGAAGATCATTGACCTTTTTTTCGATGTCTTTCAAAGGCTTTTTCATATCTTCCTATCTTCCCTTCAATAATTGAATAGACTTTTTCGCCCTGGCTGTCTTTTTTTCTTATTCCGATGGTTAAAAAATATTATCTGGTTCCTGAATATCTTGAAAAAGAAAAAACGGTGCGGCATTGGTTTAATTTCGCCATAGGGATGCTGTTTTAATCTATATTAAACCATGTCCGATTTACATGTATTTTTAATTATCATATGAGCAAAAATCCAATTTACAATTCTAAATATTTTTGCAGCTAATTTTTCCAAATTTTCAATAATATCCAATCTGCCATTATCAACCACATAATATAGAGTGTTTACTGCTTTACTGCCTGCCGGAAGCGAGACCAATATTTTTTTAAACTCTATTTTGTTTTCTTTCAATTCGCAATTCTTGATGTTAATGTATTACTTAACAATAAGTAAATGAAAAATATCTGCTGAAATGTGTAAATATAAATTACTTTTATGATGAATTTCTCCAAGGTGTCTGGTGGTCTTAATAATTGCATGTGCTAAATATATTTTAAAATTAGCTGATATTCAATTTCAGTTATTATTGTGTGATTCATATCACAAACTTATGCTCTTACGTGTCACGGACTAATAATGAATCTGTTCAATCCCGAAGGGGTCCCTTTGAATGATGAACATCAAACATTTGAACAATTGAACAATCGAAGTAGCTTATTCAACCCCGTCGGGGTTGAATAAATTCCACGTCTTACTTCTCGCCGGCATGGGTTGAGGCTTGAGGTTGTGGGATCGGGGTATCCGGGATCTTATTGTAATTGTGATTCTTAATAATTTTCCGTGCCTTACCTCAAGAGTTGACTAAAATAAATATTTTTCCGTTCTTTATTATTTTACCGAATTGCATTGTCATAGAGGTCCTGAAAAGCTCCCGATGTCTCGGGACCTTTTCAGGATGTACTGTATTGTAAAGCAAGTAAAATTAAGCCTTATTATATTTCAAC
>CAYPTO010000316.1:0-1937 GCA_964413625.1 uncultured bacterium | reverse complement strand
CGGCAATATTTGATGATATCGCCAAAAGCAAGAGACTCGGTAGAGAATACCGAATCAATATCTCTGACCTGGTTGATGATGGATGAAACAGCTACATTTGAAATATTGCAAACTGCCGTGTATGCATGGTTCTTTTTAGCCATAACCGCTGAGATAATATTTTGTTCGTCTTTCCCGGTAACGCAGACTACAAATGAATTCTCCATATCAAGATCTGATAATACCATCTGATTGATACCAGAACCATTTATAATAAGAACATTATCCAGTTCTTCGGATAGTCGATTGCATACTTTTTCATCTTCCTCAATAATGGTCACTCTTCTGCCTTCCTTAACCATATTTCTGGCAAATTCACGCCCAATACGATGACCGCCAATAACAATAACAGATTTGATCTTGATGTTTGATGCAAAATAGAGTTTGATAACTTCTTTGAGGACATCGGATTTCCCGATAAGATAAAGTTTATCACCGGTATGAAGAATATCATCGCCACCGGGGATTAATACTTCATTGTCCTTTTTGATCGCAATGATACGTACTTTTTTCCAAATCTTATTTCCCTGAGTGATATCTTTTAATTTCATTCCGTTACCCGAGAAATTTTCATTGATCATCGTACCGATAACCTTCACATTTTCCCGAATAAAATGAATGTGTTCCATGGCATCCGGTTCGGAAATAAGATCTATGATCTTATTAATAGACAGCTGTTTTGTTGCAACTGTTTTATCAATACCAAAATCTATCGGCTCATTTGGAGGACCCGGAAAATAATGCGAGTAGTTTTCAACTTTGGCTATCGTTGTTGCATTGCTAAGTTTTTTAACGAGTCCACATGCAATAATATTCACATTATCATTATTGCTAAGTCCTAAAAACAGATCAGCTTTTTCAACAAGAGCTTGTTTGAGATATTTAACATTATTCCCGTCACCATTAATAATCAATGCGTCAAGACTGTCATTAAGATGTTTCGCCTGCTTTTCAGATCTTTCAATCACGGTCACACTATGATTCTCTTTGATAAGCTGTTCAGCAACCATCGATCCCAATTCACCGCCGCCAACAATTACAATATTCATATAATAACACTACCTTTCATCAAGATTATCATGCTCTTTACGCTTATTAAGAAGGTATCTGATAATTTGTCATGTTTTGTTTTTCACGTGCTACTTTATTCAGCATGGGCGAATGTAATAAAAATGTGCTTTAAAAAACAATCATTTTCGTATGTGTTGATGAAACAGTACTTCAGAAAAAGTATAGGTTGCTATTCTAAATAAAATGAAGCAAAGCTGAAGAATCTATTCATAACAAGATTTTATGTACCGCGAATAGATCTTCCCCATCTTTGCCAAGGCATAGCCTTCGTCCCGAAGAAATAAACTTCTAAAGATAATTTGCGCTATGATAAACTCAGGTAAACCCTACATACCTAATTATCGCTCGGTAAATCCAATTTTAGTAAAATAATACTTGTTTTGTGCTTGGTAATCAGGACTTCCTACTTCGCACTCTGTGCTATGAAGGACAGGGGCGACGTAGCAGGCCTGCGATGGGCGGGCTTTATACTTTTGCCTTTGTACTTTTATTTTGTCTTTGTATCTTTTATTCAAATAAATTAATGAGGTAAGCATGCTTAAACAACGTACACTTTTTATATTAATACTCATAATGGCTATATTTTCCGGCTGTAACGCACCTCTCCCCGCATTAAGTCCTGCCGATCAAGCCGCTGCAGATACACTCGATATACCCACCGAGGTACTCCAGGATTTGATCGCAAAACCTTTGTATGAATTCAATGAAAAAGATCTTGATATCTATCTTCCCTATTTGCAATATACTATCCCGGATATTCATGAACGCATGAAACACCTTGCCCGAAAAAATCTTGGGCAACCCTACGAAATATATCTTTTAGGTGA
>CAYPTO010000315.1:0-1944 GCA_964413625.1 uncultured bacterium | reverse complement strand
AGAATTGGATTCGAAAAGACAATACTCAAAATCAACGCCATTATTAAGCGAAACCGCTCCGCCGCCATCTGCACTTTGATTTAAATAGAAATAACAATTTCTGATCAATGGCGCGGCACCATTTTCAAGCAGAAGTCCGCCACCGCCATTCCCATCATCTGCATTTCCATCTCGAATGGTAAATCCATCCAAGATTGTTGCATTTGTTAGACTTCCGGAATAAGTGACAACATGATAAACATTATCGCCGGTTTCCCCTTTTATCCCAATATCTCCGCTTAGGTTTGTAATGTTTGTATGAATGTCTCGATCTAAAAGAGTAGATTCTCCGCCATAAAATCCGCCGTACAACTTGACACCTTCTTTTAGCACAAACGAATCACTACGATTAACTCCAGGGGTATAAGTACCCCGGGCAACCCAAATTTCATCTCCATTAGCGGCAGCTGAGAGTGCATCTTGCAGGTCTTCATATGCGTCCTGCCAAAAACCATCTTCAAGATTATTATCTACATATAAAATATCGGCATACGCAAATACGCTAATAAGTAGTAATATGATCGTGAATTTTCTTGCTGTTTTTCTCATTATATTCCTCTCTCAACGTTTTATAATACTGATCTAAACCAGATATTTCAAGCATTTTATACGTATTGAATTTAAATTAACCGTCCTGTAACTTTATATTAATAATTGTGATTAAAAATACACTAAAAAAAGTTTAAAATTTAAGGTTTGAAGGGATGACGGGTTATGCCCGCTCTTCGAAGCCCCGTTTCGAAGTATCGGGATCGGGGCAAAGAAAGAGGATTATGGATGAAATATCCTTGTTCTTTATTCGCTGTTTTTTGTAAATTCAGTGTTCGAAAAATCAAGGACAGTTTATGAAAAAATTTCTCATCATATTGCTCATCATCAGTACCTTCGCATTGGGTGCCGAGCTTCATATCTCATTTACAGGGAATAACCGTGGATTATTGGGCCCCTGTGGCTGTACGATACCCAGCGGCGGCTGGCCCAGAATAAGCACAATATTATCTGAAATGCCTGAAGAAAGTTTACATATTGGAGCCGGGAATCATTTTTTTCATCATACCCCAATGCCAAAAGAAGATCAGATTTTTGAACAAAAAAAAGCCGACTTACAGGCAAAATTCTTCTCAGAATTCAACTATGATGTCATTAATGCAGGACAATATGATCTCTGTTACGGGCTTAAAGTGTTAAGGTCATTGCAACATCGGTATAATTTACCGATTATCTCTTCAAATATTCTTGATATGGAAGGTCAGCTTGCCTTCCCGCCCTATAAAATCATTCATTATGAAAACATTGATATCATGTTCATTGGCATCTCTTCTATATCCGATGGTTTTAATTACCAAATTAAGGATCCGCTTCTTGCTTTAAATGAGTTATACCGGGATGGCCTGTTTGAACAAGCCGATCTCATTATCTTACTTGCAGATGCACCGGCCGGACTCCTTTCGAAATTTGTAAAAGAACATTCCGGGATCGATCTGATCGTCTGTGCAAAGGAACACGCTTTTACAAACTTACCCGTACATTACATGGAAACAGCACTGGTTCAATTAGGATCACAAGGGAAATATATTGCCGATCTGCATCTTAATTTTGATAGTAACCGGGCAGAATGGAAAGATATTTCGCCCTACAGGCATTCGATCAAAAATAGCGAAAATGCCTTAAAGTCCGAAACGGATCAAAGAAAAAAATATCTCAAACAACTTAAGCGTAGCAAGAAAATACTCAAATCTGAGATAAAAAATAATTCTCATTATTATCAATGGGATATGTTATTGCTTGATACTTCTGTAAAAGATGATCCCGGCATAAAAAAGCGTGTCGATAAGTTTACCCCTTATCCGAACCCTTAACCATCACGTCACTCATTTCTCATTCATCCAGACTTCGCCGAGGCAC
>CAYPTO010000314.1:0-1956 GCA_964413625.1 uncultured bacterium | reverse complement strand
TAGATCAAGGTCAGTGTGTAATTTTGTTACCTGATAAAGGAACAGAAGTATTTTAGGTCGTTAAAGACCGTTAAGCTGAATTGGAGATTTATGTATTTTATTAAAGATTACATCTATGAAATATATCACCTAATACTTGAGATGGCGCCCTATCTTCTATTGGGTTTTCTTATTGCGGGTATATTGAAATATACACTCAAGCCAAGTACAATGAAGCGTCATTTGGGCGGATCCGATCTTCGCTCCGTTATCAATGCTTCTCTGCTGGGTGTCCCTATGCCGCTTTGTTCATGTGGCGTTATTCCTACCGGTGTTGGGCTATATCGCAACGGAGCATCGAAAGGTGCTGCTCAATCTTTTTTGATCTCAACACCACAAACGGGCGTGGATTCAATTATGATCACCTATTCGTTGTTGGGACTGCCTTTTGCCATTATTAGACCGATCGCAGCTTTTTTAACAGGTATTGTCGGAGGTGTGATTACCAATAAAGTTGAAGGTGAAAAACCACATGAGTATGCCAATGGCAATACTGACGAAGATATGCCGAAAGGTTGGCACAAAATACCTGCAATTCTTAAATATGCATTTATTGATTTCATGGACGATATAGCCAAATGGCTTGCTATAGGTATCTTAATTGCCGGATTGATCTCTGTACTTTTACCGGATGACTTTTTCTTGAATTATTTATCAAAACCCTATCTTTCAATGTTGATCATGTTAGTCGCCTCTGTGCCGCTATATGTCTGCGCAACCAGTTCTGTTCCGATAGCAGCAGCTCTGATCATGAAGGGATTATCGCCAGGCGCTGCTTTGGTGTTTTTAATGGCCGGACCGGCAACCAATGCTGCAACGATCTCAGTGATCGCCAATACATTGGGTAAAAAATCATTGATCGTTTATTTGTCAACGATCATTATAGGTTCTTTTGCCGGCGGTGTTATTTTGGATCAGTTTATGCCGGCATCATGGTTTGGCGGTATTATGTTAATGGGGCATGATCACCACATGCTTCCCGAGTGGTTGATGATATCATCTGCGGTCATTTTAACAATTTTGATCATCTATACTTTGATCAATAAGCTGATTAAAAAATTTCGCGGTCATGATCTTGAATGTGAAACTTGTGAGATAAGCGATATGGCAGAAAAAACAAATCATCTTGTTCATATCGAAGGCATGACATGTCAACATTGTGTAATGAATGTAAAAAAAGGACTTTCTTCTCTTGACGGAGTGAGTGAAGTTGTCGTAAATTTAGAAGCGAAATCTGCCCGGGTAACCGGTAAAGTGGAAGCCGATAAGATAAAAGATACGATTAAACAACTTGGTTATACCGTAAAGGGAATTGAATGAAAGCTATTATCCCAGCTGCCGGCATCGGCAAACGTTTACAACCGCATACTTATAATAGACCAAAAGTTATGGTGCCCCTTGCCGGGAAACCGATACTTGAACATATTTCAATCTCTTTATTCAAGGCAGGATTTGACGAAATATCCGTTATTGTCGGTTATAAAAAAGAAACGATCATAGATTATTTCAATAAAAAATATCCCGGTCATTTTAAATTCCCCGTTCAGGAAGAAATGAAAGGACTGGGTCATGCCATTCTTTATGGACTGGAAGATATTGATGAACCGGTTTTGATCATTTTGGGTGATACCATTATTGATCTTGATATATCTCTATTAAAGGACACAGACAATAATGTAATCGCTGTTGTTGATTTTTTGGAAGAGTTTCCATATAGCTTTTCACGTTTTCAGTTTCTTCAAGTTTTGGCAGTCCTTTTAACCATAAACAAGTTGCCTTTTTTTCAGGGTGTCCAAACATCCACGGCTGAACAATCTGCAAGTATTTTTCGCCAATTATTTCTCTTGAGTATTTGTGCATAATTGGATTTTCAACACATATTTTCTGAATGTCTGAATTTAAAAGTTGTTTAAAAAA
>CAYPTO010000313.1:0-1966 GCA_964413625.1 uncultured bacterium | reverse complement strand
CAGGTATTCCTACCATTGACATTATTGATTTTAGTTATCAATATAAGGGAAAGAATATATGGCATACTCCTCGTGATCTGCCGTCACACTGTTCACCGCAAAGCCTCAAATGCATTGGCGATGTGCTTTTTTATTGGCTGTCCAGACAATAAAAACTGGATTTTAAATCTTATAAATATTATATTATTATAAATAGGGGATTCTGTGATAAAGCGTTACCATATATGTAATAATTGTACAATTAATAATATTTCCATTGACTGGGATTCTTCCTTTTGGAAGAATGTTTCTATTGCCGAGATCAACACATTTCATCCAAGCAGCAGCCATCATAGGCCGGAAACACAGGTAAAAATTCAATATAATGATAAGGGAATATTTATACTGTTCAAAGTGAATGATCAATATGTGCACTCTCTTTACACCGCATATAATTCAAAAGTCAATGAAGATAGTTGTGTCGAGTGGTTTATTAAACCGCAAGAGTTTGAAGGTTACTATAATTTTGAGTTAAATGCAGGAGCTACATTGCATGTTAACTATATCGTTGATCCGGAACGGGATTCCAAGGGTAAACGAAAAGACATACGAAGTATTCCCGAATATCATTCGAAACAGATCAAAATACTCAGCAGTTTACCTCATGTTGTTGATCCTGAGATCAAAGAAAAAATGACATGGTTTTTAGGGATTAATATCCCTTTTACCTTTTTTGAACTATATACCCCGATCAAAAAGATAAATAGCTCAATCTGGCAGGGCAATTTATATAAATGTGGAGATAAAACCTCTCACCCTCATTGGGCTTCATGGAGCCCTATAGATAAACTAAACTTTCATCAACCCAAGCATTTTGGGGAGTTTGTTTTTGTCTAAAAAAGGATTTAAGTGTTTTGTCTTTAATATTTATAATATGTGTGCTATTGTCAATACAATAAGATTGGTGAAAGGAAAAGGAGCTATGAAGAAATTTGCTATGGGAGATATACATGGAACAGTACTGTTTATTGATATAAAGAATTTTCTGGGGATAAGTGGGATTCTAAATCCTAAAAATACCTGTCAATTTGTTATGCAGGTCATTGAGCCGCTGTCTGACAGTATCCAAAATCATCATGGCTATGTATGTCAAATACAGGGTGATGCGATCATGGCTGTATTCGGCCTTGAAAAGAAGGATGATCATCATGCGTATTATGCGGTGGAATGTGCCCTTGAAATGCAAAAAATACTTAACATGATCAATCCGATAAAAATTAATGATATATGCATTCCGGTTTCTGCCCGAATTGGTATTTGCTCGGGAGATCTGTATGCCTGTCAATTATATGTTGCCGGGAAAAGAGAGTTTACGGTCTTAGGTAAAACAGTAAATCTTGCTTCGCGCTATCAAAAAATAAATAAATATTATGATACGAAAATCTTGATAGATGAATCGGTGTTTGCTTATATTAAGAATGATATAGTCACAAGAAAATTAGATAAAATTGAAATTGAGGGTTGTAAAGAGCTTGTTCAGGTTTATGAAGTTGTTTTTTCCCGTGTTACAGGTAACGAAGAAGATACTTTGAAAAAAGCACATTACGAAAAAGGATTGGCATATTATTTTCAGGGTAATTGGGATGAAGCGATCGAATGTTTCTCAAGAGTGGCGGAAAATAAAGCAAGTTACCTCATGATCAAACGTTGCAAATATAATAAGGCACTTCAAGAATTTTCTTTGACAAACGACGAAACCCATAAATAGAGGTTTTCATGAATTACGTATTTTTCATTTCCGGTATGCTTCTCGGGGCTATTGCAGTATATATTATTTTTCAATTCATTCAAAGAAAAAATAAAAAGCTATTAGAAGATCAAAAGATATTAACTCAGCAGGCTCAAAATGATTTGGTTCGCTATGAGACTGAAAATCGTTTATTGAAAGAGAAAGCTGCAGAAACAGAAGATATGCAAAAAGCTCTCA
>CAYPTO010000312.1:0-1974 GCA_964413625.1 uncultured bacterium | reverse complement strand
TTCTCTCCGTCTATATCACCCATGCCGGTAACTGGATCACCTGAAAGCGGATAAACTGTTATTGAATTATCCGGATCATTTCCAATATGTACAGGTGTGGGATTATCGGTATCATATGATCTTGCATATCCTCTCATCATATTATAATATTCCAAGGTTCCGCTATAATCACCAAGTTCAGGGTCTGCCGTTGCAGCAGTGGGAGAAAAGGTATGAAAAGAGCTCATCTTCATGTTTTTGTAACCTAATCTTGGTTTAAAATTCAAATATGCCGTATCTCCCGGACTTTCGATCATCGGTCCCTGAAGCAAGACATAACCCGCTGCAGCAGGAGGCAGTCCATAAACATTATAATCGGCATCAAGCTCATTTGCATTATAGGCATATCCTAATCCTAAAATAGTATCACACCCGACGTAATCGTCACTTGCACTGCCAATATCAGGATCTGACCATTGGGAAAGATACATATCCTCAATGGTAGAATTGGATTTATTGATCAATTTATAGGATTTGTAAATAGATTGTCCAAATCTTGAGTTTTTATCATTATATCCCCATATCGTAACCTGTAATTCTAATCCGATAGGCTGCGATCCAAACATACTCGTAGTAGCTGTTTGATCGAAATCATTGACAACAAACCAAACCACCTGATCTGCATTGGCAATCCCGGGTTCGTCCAATCCGGCAGTATAAATTCCATCGCCATCTTTATCATAGAAGGGTGCACCATACTCAACCGGCCACTGCTCCCAATCCAATTCATATTGGTCACAAATAGCTTGTTTCATTTCGTCTGTCACCCGCATACGACTTACTTCATATTGAATCGCAGCATCTTCCAACAATTCACTGTCAGAAATATGTTGATAATCTGAACGAATTCTGTATACTCTGACCGCGGGATCATCCGGATCAGCAACAATAGCTTCCCCTTGATCTCCACCCGCAATAACCCATCCCGGTACGGTTCCAGAGTTATAATTTTGTCCACCCACCCTGATATTATCTACAACACCATCCCCATCCGTATCTAACTTTCCTCCCCACATAAAACCATCTTGATAAATGGCTGCGGCAGTCCCCCTGGGATAAAAGCCCCCACTACTTCCGTCCGGACTGTGAGCCGATAAACCATTATCATACACCCAGCAAGCCCAATTTGAAATATTGCATAAAGTTTTAGTGCCTGAATATGCGCTCGTTTTCTTCAGCATACTTTCCGGCACTTTTGCCAGTCCGAACGAAACGAATAAAATGGCGATAACAAGGATAAACTTCTTCATAACGGCCTCAAGGTCTATTAGTTTGTTTTCTTTGCTTGTAATATAGTTAATATTTTTGAAGTAATGTAAGATTTTTTTGAATGTTGAAGAGTTGAAAACGTTGAAGGGTTGAAGAGTTGAAGAGTTGAAAACGTTGAAGGGGTGAAATGTTGAAAAATAATGGAAATATGATCAGTTATCAACCATCAACCTTACATATATCATCGCGAAAAGCGGATCGCAGAGGAGCTTATCCGGGATCTCATTTATTAGCCACTCCATTCTATTACGGAGCAATCATATTATTTAGATCCCGGATACCCCGATCCCGATTACCAAGCATAAATCAAGTATTATTTTACTAAAAGCGGATTTACGGAGCGATAATTAGGTATGTAGGGTTTGGAGTTCTTTACTTGCCGGTTTAAATAGCGGGGGGCTGTTGTTCATAGCCATACTCGGCAATTAACTTTGCGTCTGCTTTATCTGTTTTTGCTCGACGCATCTTCTTCTCACCGTAACGTTTAACTAACATTGTAATTTCTCTCTGTGGCCGCCATAGCCAGTCGCAGATGATAAATTCCGGTGGATTCCATAACTAAATGAGTATACTGAGGATTAAATTTCTTAAGATGTGTTAAGAGAGATTTAGGTGTATTCGTGAGGATTTTGTGCTTGTGATATTTACCATTATACACAGATATAT
>CAYPTO010000311.1:0-1980 GCA_964413625.1 uncultured bacterium | reverse complement strand
TTAATTGCGAGACTTGTCACGGTTCAGCGGAAAAGCACAATCGTATTTTTACCGAAGCACAAAAGAACGGAACTATCCCCGACTCATCCTATCTCAAGGTTTTTACGCAATCCCGCGGAGCTTCGGCGAATATAGTCAATGCCAGCTGTGCCTATTGCCATGCAAAAATGATCTCACTCACCGAAGAATTCATCCCGGGTGAGGATTTTTTTCAGCATTTTGATCTTGTTGACCCTGAACATTCCGATTTTTACCCCGATGGACGCGATTTGGGAGAAAATTACACCTATACCAGCTGGTTAATGTCACCCTGCGTACAAAACAGCGATATGGACTGTTTGCATTGCCATACATCCAGCGGCCGATACAGACAGAAGGATGATCCCAACAGCTCCTGCCTTCCTTGTCACGCTGAACGAGTTGCTCACGCAACAGAGCATACACATCATCAAGCTACATCTCCCGGCAATCTTTGCATTAATTGTCACATGCCTAAAACGACCTTTGCCCGCATGACACGGTCAGATCACTCCATGCGTCCGCCCGTACCGGCCGCCACACGCGCATACGGTTCTCCTAACGCCTGTAATAGTTGTCATACAACTGAATCTACAGAATGGGCAGAATCGTTCATTCAGGAGCATTTTTCAGGTAAATTTCAAAAAGAGACCATGATGTGGGCGGACTATTTGAATCAACTTAGAAAAGGGCGAACCGAGAATCTGAATGATATCCTCACCGACATGATCCGGCCTTTGGATGAAGTCACACTATCGGCCATGATCCGTAGTCTGCAAAACATCCATGATGAACGTGTTATTCCTCTCCTTCTCTATTTTGTTAAGATGCCTTCTCCCCTTGTCCGCTCATCAGCCGCCACAAGTTTGGGCGATTATTTAAATGAAACAACAATAGATGCATTAGCCAAAGCCACGCAAGACAGCGTTCGTCTGGTCCGTATCCGTGCTGCCGCGGAACTTTTGTCCGTTCCACGGGAAAACATAGCTGGCAAATACCATACTTCGCTTAAATCGGCCGTCAAAGAATACGAGAATAGCTTAAATACCTATCCCGACCAGGAGGCTTCACATTTCAACATGGGGCATTTTCATGAGGTACAGAATAATTTCGATCTTGCTGTAAAAGAATATCGCAGAGCTTTGAGTTTACGACCGGAATTTACGGAAGCTTCCATCAATCTTGGCATGTTGTATTATGGAACCGGACAAATGGATTCTGCTGTGTTCTATTTTGAGAATGCGTTAAGATCAGATCCCAAAAATGCCGCCGCCAATTTAAATCTTGGATTACTCTATGCGGAATTGGGGAACTTTGATGCCGCCATTAAGGCATTAAGCACATCTTTTACTCTCGACGAGACAGCCGTAGCTGCCAATAATCTTGCTATTCTCCATTCCAAGACTTCTCCTACGCTTGCACTTCAATATGCAAAAAAAGCTTATAATCTGGAATCGGATAATACAAAATATGTTTACAATTATGCCTTTTATCTGATGGATCATTCAAAAATTGAAGAAGCTGTGAGTGTGCTGAAAAAAGCCATTAACGAAAATGTGGCATCGTTTGATATTTATTATCTTTTAAGATCTATTTACAAGAACAATGGAAATGACATCTCCTATCGTGAATTAATGAAGATTATTGAAAAAGATAAAGACCTGACCAAGAGTGAAATAAAGATCCTAAAATAATTATTTTGCGAAAATAAAAAGAGGGACGATCTCGGCCATCCCCCACAATATCCAATATTACACGTATCGACCCATCGACTATCGACCTTCTTTTATCGACTTAGTTTATCGTTTATATATTCATTGACCGCTTCGGCGATCTTTTGCGCTATTTGAGTCCGAAATTCGGGATCGGCCAGTTTATTCTCGTCTTCTGCGTGGCTCATAAACGCTTGTTCCACTAACATGGAGGGGCGCTGTGACATACGGCACATCATATAATTGAAAG
>CAYPTO010000310.1:0-2033 GCA_964413625.1 uncultured bacterium | reverse complement strand
TGCTGGTTAATTGACTGACATGGCAGGAGAAACAAGCCGTATTAAAAGTGTAACGACGGTCAGTCCATGGCAGTGCTTCATCCGGCACATTCTGATGAAAGCGAATGTTTGATGCCGTAATATCGAACCATTCTTTCTTTTTTACGTCGTAACCCAGTGGTAAGGTTTGAAGCTTTCCTTTCTCGAGAGGTGTTAAAAAATAATAGATATATTTTCCGCCCAGTACATGTTGGATCGGATAAGATCTCATGTTTGAGCGCTGGATCATAATGCCTTTTTTACCCTTAATTTTATATTTAAAGGCATCGTCGCCGACACGGATAAAGTTTTCACATGCCGTCAACTTATCTCTCGCAAAATCTTCTGTAAAATTCATCATGGCTTGTCCATGATGTGAAGATGACCAGAGATCGTAAAAGTGTTCATGGCAATCTATACAGGAACGCGAGCCCATATAAGAAAGTTCTTCCTTCTTTGAACAGGAAGACATAACAAGAAAAATAATAATGATTAATAATGTTGATCTTTTCATTTGTTGTGTAAAAGATAATTGAGAATTATAAAAAAAACAATTATTTCGTTTACCGAAATTCAAAAAAAATATTATTACATTAAAAAATGCCATATTGGCAGTAAGGAGGGTAGCTATATGTCAATATGGCGTATAATCTTGGCTGGTACTAAATTTGTATTATAATGAATACATGAAAGACAAATACATAAAGGAGGAAAAAATGAATATTAACAAATACACAGAGAAGAGTAAAGAAGCTATCCAACAGTCTCAATTCATAGCAGAGGAGCACGGACAGGAAGAAATACTGCCATTACACCTATTTTATGCACTTTTGACGCAGGAGGATGGTTTAATACCCCGACTGATCAAACTCAGTGAATGTTCACTGAAGGATATGATAAGTGTGACAGAAGAAAAATTGTCTCATTTGCCACAGTTAGGTTCTGTTTCTCAAGCCGGAATGGGGCACGAATCACTCAAACTATTTCGAAATGCCGAAAAACAAGCGCAACAATTCAAGGATGAATTTGTGAGTGTAGAGCATCTGTTTATAGCAATGTATGATAGAAAAGAGATAGCGGAGATTCTGGATTCGAATGATCTCACTAAGAACAAATTCCTCACAGTCCTGCAAAAAGTGCGTGGGGGACAAGCAGTTCGTGATGAAAATCCCGAATCAAAGTATGAAGCTTTAGAACGCTTTGGTCTTGATCTGACCAAATCTGCAATGGAAGGTAAATTAGATCCTGTTATTGGCCGCGATGAAGAGATTCGCAGAACCATTCAGGTTCTGGCACGTCGTACCAAGAACAATCCCGTTTTAATCGGTGAGCCGGGAGTAGGGAAGACTGCAATTGTAGAAGGACTTGCTCAGCGAATTATAAATTCGGATGTCCCGGATTCACTTAAGAAAAAGCGTATCATAATGCTGGATATTTCATCTATCCTGGCCGGAGCTAAATTCAGAGGAGAATTTGAAGAAAGATTTAAAGCCGTCCTAAAAGAGGTAGAAAATTCGAATGGAGAGATCATTCTGTTCATAGACGAACTGCATTTGATCGTTGGAGCCGGTAATTCCGAGGGCGCAGTTGACGCCGGGAATATGTTAAAACCCGCATTGGCGCGCGGTTTACTACATTGTGTAGGGGCAACAACATTGAACGAATATCAAAAACATATTGAAAAAGATACGGCTTTGGAACGTCGGTTTCAAAAGATTTATGTCGGTGAGCCTAGCATCGAAGATACGATATCGATTTTACGCGGTATAAAAGAGAAATATGATATTCACCATGGCGTACGTATTACAGATGGTGCTTTGGTTTCTGCCGCTCGCTTGTCCGACAGATATATTGCCGACAGGTTTTTGCCCGATAAAGCGATCGATCTTGTAGATGAAGCGGCTTCACATCTTCGTGTAGAGATCGATAGCATGCCCGAGGAACTTGATGAGTTGGAAAGAAAAAAGATCCAATTGGAAATTGAAAAACAAGCATTGAAAAAAGAAAAGGACGAA
>CAYPTO010000309.1:0-2035 GCA_964413625.1 uncultured bacterium | reverse complement strand
TCCTACCTCGGTGTATCAATTTTGATCTGGATGAATTCATTCTATCGCCGTGGCAAATCCATTCCATCTTTGGAGAAATTTTGCGATTATATGGGTGTTCGTTTGAATACTATGTCCGATGTTTGCCAGGAGCTTGTGGAACTTGAATATCTGGATCCCGTAAAAAGTGATATCCCTCGTTTTGTTTTTGCTCAGAACCCGGAGTATATTCACCTAAATGACGTGATCGATGCATTACAAAAAATTGAATTTTCTTCAGAATATAATATTCGGGAAGATAAAGCTCCCACTGAAAAACACTTGAGTACTGAAACTGTTTTTATTGAAGCTCAGCGAGCTTTTATAAAACCTTTCAAAAATAAAACCGTTTCAGATTTTAAAAACCTCTGATATTCATGAATATCCTATATATCTCACCGGAAAATACAGTGGGGACACTTTCCCTTTACAAGCGCATACATGAGCAACATGGAAATTCGGTTCGATACCTAACTTTTTTTCGCTCACCAAAAGCTTTCGAAGAGGATATTTGTCTTGATTTGCCATTTAATTTTACACGTCCATTTTTAAAAAATATGCGCCATAGAGTATATCAGCTTTATCGGGGCAGAGAAGGGTATCATAAAGATAGGGTTGGATATCCCCCCATTTGGCAGCCTGAAGGGTACTTTGATAGTCGATTTTTAGCATGGAAAGAAAAACGTTGGAATAAACGCATTCAAGAAGCAATTAAAGAATATGACCTTTATAAATTTGATGTAGTACATTTTGAATCCGGAATGGACTTCTATAAAGATGCTCGCTTTGCAAGTGAGTTGAAGAAGCGGGGTATAAAGATCATTTGTCACTACCACGGTGAAGATCTGCGTAGTCGGGGAGTATTGCGTCCATTAGATGAAATAAGCGATCTTAACCTCACAAACGAAGTTGACTTGCTTGAAAAACACCCGGATATACATTATATATTTCTTCCCTTTGACGTAAGTGCTTTTCAAAAGAAGTATCCTAAAGCAGATAAGCAGAGAGGCTTGCCCCTGGTGACCCATGCTCCCACAAATCGCTATTATAAAGGAAGTCATGATATTATTCCGATTTGTCGCAAGCTGGAGCACGAAGGCAAGATCAATTTTGAGTTGATTGAGAATAAGTCTCATGAAAATGCAATGCAAATGAAGCGGGAAAGTGATATTTTTATTGATCAAATTAATGATCGCGGCGGGTGGGGTTATGGAATGAATTCGGTAGAATCACTTGCTATGGGGGTCTGCACCCTCACAGAGATGAATGAATACTATTGTAAGTTCATTCCCGATCATCCTTTTGTAAACGTAAACAAAGATAATTTGTATGATAGTTTGGTAAAACTGGTTTCTGATCCCGATTTAAGGAAGGAAAAAGGGCAAGAAGGTACAGAGTGGGTAAAAAAGTATCATGATATAAAATCGGTCGGTAAAAGTTTATATGATTACTATGCAAGGATAGGCCTTCAATGAGCATAAAAGGTCAGCAAATATTAAATCCCAGGAAACTTGCAACTTCCCGTTTCTTGAGCCGTTTAAACGGAACATTTAAGCCGGCCCATAATGCCAATAAGCCAATACCAAAAAGTGACATAAAGCGTATTTTGGTTCAAGAACACCAATGTATAGGGGACGTACTGATGCTTGAGCCAACCCTGAATGCATTGAAAGAAGGTTTTTTCAATGCTAAAATAGATCTTTTATGTACACCGTCTGTCAAGGAATTAGCACAAAAAGGAAAGTTTGCAGACCGGATTTTGGAATATCCCAAAGAATTACCGGAATCTCAAAGTTATGACCTTGTAATTGATTTTCATGCCGACGTACGTCGCCTGCATTTATTAAAGCGTTATAAATCAAAATATCGCGCTGGATTTAGTTTTAGCGGGGGTGCAAAATGGTTAACTCATGTGGTGGATTACCCCTATGCGCAACATCAGGTTGAACGGCCCTATGAGTTGTTGGCTCTTATGGGTATAAAGTGTAATAGAAAAATTCCACAAATAAGCGGATTC
>CAYPTO010000308.1:0-2036 GCA_964413625.1 uncultured bacterium | reverse complement strand
TGATCTCTTACATAAGTAACCCGAATCTCTTTATTTCCGGCTTCACGAATGTGGCCGGCCATTTCGTCCCATGTGTAGATCCTGAAATCATCTATCTGAATGATACGATCACCCGGCTGCAATCCTGCAAGTCCGGCCGGAGCATCTTCTATAACGATATCAAGGATAGGATCGGGGCTTGAGCTTGCTATACCCTGAATTCCACTCATGATGGAAAAAATAATAATAGCAAGAAGCAAGTTCATTAGAATGCCGGCTATCGATGTAAATATTTTTTGCCAGGTTTTTTTTGCCCGGTATTCATAATCTTGGGGAGGCAGCCCTTCAAAAGAAGTATCCATACTTTCATCAATCATTCCCGACATACGGACATATCCACCAAAAGGGATTGCTCCAATAGCATAGACTGTATCACCTTTTTTCTTTTTGAAAATGGTCGGTGGAAAACCGAGGGAAAATGTTTCAACTCTTATCCCAACAGATTTTGCTGCAAGAAAATGTCCCAACTCGTGGACAAAAACAAGAACACTTAAAAGTACGATCGTGGCAAGTAAATATATCATTAATTCTCCGTTTTAAACTTTTTTCTATTAAAATTTCACAAAATAATTTTCGGCCCTCAACCCTCAACTATCAACTCTCATACTCCAATTATGGTGTCAATGTCTTGTTCCATAGCAGAGTTCCCGAAGACGTTAATTTCATAATGTTTAGATCTGCTGAATTTTGGTAATAATTATTGGAAATGTTTGACGTGACTATCATAAAGTTCCCGTTTGGTAATTCACGAACACCCACGGGTAACATATTTTCAAATTCTTGTGTCCAGATTTTTTCACCTTCTGCAGATAATTTGGATATCCAGCCCATGGTTTCATCAAAAAGATAGACATAACTTTGACTGCGGGTACCAAGTAAGATCAATGAACCGTCACTGGCTTCAAGAATTGCGTTGGGACTTTCGCGTAAGGTATTTCCTATAGCCTTGGTCCATAATTTATCACCATTGGCGGCCAGTTTTATTAAGTAAACTTGTTCTCCGTTATTTAAACCCCAGTTTGCATTAGTGGAATCATAGACATTAAGTGTACCCACAACCAAAATGGAAGCATCGGAAAGCTCCAAAGCAAAATCAGCTTCATCATAAGAATCGCCGCCATAAAGTCCCGTCCATAGCGTATCGCCTACAGAAGAGATCCGGGATACCAGTATTTCCGTGCAACGGTCTCTCAGCCATAACTGACCAAACCCGATACAGCCGTTGTCTGATGTGGCTATTCCGCTTTTTATTGAGGCATTATAATCATTGGTTGGAATACGACGACTCCACAAAGTATCACCATTGATTTCAACCTTTGAATAGGTAATATCATTGTAGACTGTATCTGTTTCTTCCCAACCGAAAACAAAAAGATTCCCATCTTGAGCCGGTATTATACCATTGGTTTTATCGTTCATTCCCAATTCCCATTGAAGTACGCCAAGAGGAGAATATGACCAAGTTGAATAATTATAGGAATAATAATAACCGCTCATATTACCGAAGAACATGATATTACCGTCATTCAACAGGTGAAATTCCCTGAGATTGGGTCGATCTTCAGTAGCAATACCCGGGCAGGCGATCTCATTTCCTTCCGTATCGACCTGTATGAATAATAATGAATCGGTATATTGGTAATTTTCTTGGTCGTACCGGGACTTTGAAGCAAGAATGGTAAAAGTATTGGCAGGAGCGGGATAAATACCATAGACATTGATCTCAACTTCAACATTTTCTTCCTTTGGAGGCTGAGTACAAGCCGAAAAGTTAAGTGCGATCAATAAGACAGCAAAAATAAGCAAAGAATTTTTCATATATTCCTTTAATGTTACGAAATGAAAATAATTAAATAGCTTCCTTTTTACAAGGTTTTCATTATATTACTTTTCAGCAAAAACAAAGGAACTACGTGAAAAAAACAGGTTTGCTTTTACTTCTTCTTCTGATTTCAGCTGTTCCGCTTCTTGCGGGAAGCGTATCGGGTTTCATCTCA
>CAYPTO010000307.1:0-2038 GCA_964413625.1 uncultured bacterium | reverse complement strand
AAGCTCCAACATGGTTATAACCGATTTCTTATAATCATCATGCGGATTCACAAGTGCAGTATATAATTGATCCAAAGTGCCGCTTTTCAGTCCAATGGTCATTTTCTTACCGCGGGTCCCGGTAATATAAGCTGAAAGAGGGGTGGGTTCCGGTGACAAATCAATCGCAATATCGAACTTTGCGGGAATATTCTTTACACTGTCTTCCTTAATGGGGAAAGGTGTTTTTGATGGAGGCGGGTAGATCTCCGTTTTACCTGAATGCTCGGCCTGCAGCTCCATATCACGCCCTAACACCAATAGTATCCAATGACCTGAACCTTTGATATGTTGCAAACAATCTCTGGCGATATAGAAATCATCATGATCGCGAGGCATACAAATGCATATGCGCGATGCATTATTCATCTGTTCCTGCAAACTGACGGGCTTATTGAAAGACAATGTTTTCTTGTGCCTACGCAGTCTGTTTACCCACATTTTTAGTCTTAACTTTTCTAACATCATTATAAAATATACCTGCTTAGATCATCATCGGTAACAATGGCTTCCAGTGAATCTTTGACATGTTGAGCATTGATAACGATCTTTTTTCGGCCATCCGGTGCATTAAACATAATATCATCCAAGATCTGTGTCATAATGGTATGCAAGCGGCGAGCTCCGATATTTTCGGTCTTATCATTGACTTCCGTCGCTTTCTTGGCAATCTCGAGAATGGCATCTTTATCAAAGACTAATTCCACTTCTTCAGAACCAAGCAAAGCCTGATATTGTTTAATGAGAGCATTCTGAGGATGCGTCAGGATCTTAACAAAATCCTCGGTGGTCAGGCTATCCAATTCAACGCGGATCGGAAAACGTCCTTGCAATTCCGGAATAAGGTCCGAGGGTTTGCTCGTATGGAACGCACCTGATGCGATAAATAGGATATGATCGGTTTTAACAAAGCCATAACGGGTTTTGACGGTTGATCCTTCCACAATGGGAAGCAAATCACGTTGAACGCCCTGGCGGCTGATATCAGTACCTTTATTTTCATTACTGGTCGTGATTTTATCTATTTCATCGATGAAAACGATGCCATGTTGTTGAACACGATCGATCGCTTCATCTTGTACTTTTGCTTTATCGATCAATCTTTGTGCTTCTTCTTCGATCAGTATATTCCGTGCTTCCGGAACCTTCATTTTTTTCTTTTTGGGCCCTTTTTTATTACCCAAAAGATTGCTCATGGCTTCGTTGAGAAAATCTCCGGGATTATCCATCATATCGCCGCCTATTCCGCCGTCTGTTGGACCCAAGATCGATATTCCGGCAATATTGGGTTTCTTTACGGGTGTATCGATCTCAATATAGCGATCATCGAATTTTCCTTCGCGGTACATATCATGAAGGCGGTCACGTGTTTTATCAATTCGTTGGACCTCTTCCGCATCCATGGATTCTTTTTTCTCCACCGGAAAAAGAAGGTCCATAATACGGATATCGGCAAGTTCTTCTGCTCGTTGTTTGACTAGTCCTTCATGCTCTTTTTCAACCATATCCACAGCCATATAAGTCAAATCGCGAACGATGGATTCCACATCCCGGCCGACATAGCCGACTTCGGTGAATTTAGTGGCTTCCACTTTAATAAAGGGTGATTGTGCCAAAGTAGCCAGGCGGCGTGCGATCTCGGTTTTACCTACGCCGGTGGGGCCTATCATAATAATATTGTTGGGAGATATCTCGTTCCGGATGGATTCATTAGCCTGCTGGCGGCGCCAGCGATTGCGAAGCGCAATCGCTACTGAGCGCTTTGCTTTATCTTGCCCAATCACATAACGATCGAGCTCTTCTACGATCTCTCTAGGTGTCATTGATTTCATTAATCTAACTCCAAAACAGTAATGTTGTCATTTGTGTAAATACAAATTGACCCGGCTATTTCCAGGCTTTTTTTCGCGATCTCAGCAGCGCTCAGTTCGGTGTTTGATATCAAACCCCGTGCCGCCGCCAGTGCATAAGGGCCGCCCGATCCGATGGCATAAAGATC
>CAYPTO010000306.1:0-2040 GCA_964413625.1 uncultured bacterium | reverse complement strand
GTGCAAACCGATACGATGCATTAGTTTATCAATAACAAAAGCAACCCGGGCCATATATCCGGTTGCTTCCAATAAAGATATACAAAGGAAAAGTATGAGTATGTTGGGCAAGAAGACCAAGACACCTCCAACGCCTGCTACAACACCGTCAAGGAGAATGGATTTAGCCATTGATGCCGGTATAATCCCATCAAGATATCTTGTAAAGATTTGGAATAGCCGATCGATCCACTGCATAGGATATTCACCCAAATGAAAGGTTAGTTGAAAAATACCATACATGATCAAAATGAATATTGGTAATCCTAAAAAGCGATGTAACAATACATTATCAATTTTTTCTGTCAGGGATTCCGCCTCTTCTTTGCTAGTGCTCACCGTTTCCTTGAGTGCACCATTGATAAAGGCAGCACGCTCCTCGGCAAGATAAGTGCCGGGTTCCATTTGCTGATGATGTTTTTGGATATTTACCCGGATATTTTCCAGAACTTTTTCAATATTTTCCCAATCGGGTGTTGACTTAAGCAAGGCAATGACATCTGGATCTTTTTCAATGAGTTTTATCGCTATCCATCGGGTAGGGATGTGTTTTCCTACCTTTCTTGTCGATATAATATTACTCAATTCTACAATATAATTCTCAATTTTTTCGGTATAAGTATGTTTGTACTTTTTTGTCTCGATCTTTTTGGATTTGATATCAACGATATGGTCCAGGAGATTTGGAATGCCCTGACGTGTTACAGCTGATACCGGAATAACGTGTGTACCAAAAAGCTTTTCGAATTGTTCATAATCTATAGAGGTATTTTGCTTTTCAACTTCATCGATCATGTTCATCACGACCAAAAGTTCAACCTCAAGATCCATAAGCTGTGTTGTTAAGACCAAATTTCGTTCTAAATTCGTGGCATCTAAAATATTAATGATCATATCCGGTTTTTTTTGAAGAATATAGTCACGGGCTACTTTTTCTTCCGGACTGTATGGAGAAAGGCTGTATGTTCCGGGGAGATCAACAATGCGAATGGTATAGCCTTTATGTTTGAAAGTTCCTTCAACTTTTTCAACGGTAACGCCACTAAAATTGCCGACTTTTTGATTGGTACCTGCAAGGCAGTTAAAAATGGATGTTTTACCGGAATTTGGATTACCCGCAAGGGCAATATGAATGGTTTTATCGTTTATCATGGAAATGCCTCATACGTCCGAGACCACGACCAAGTCCTCTTCCACGTTTTTGTCCGTAGTGGGGAATGGGTCCAATATCTGTGACCCATACATTTTTTGCTTCTTCTTTTCGCAGACTCATGAGAAAACGATGAATACGGATCTCGATTGGATCTCCAAGCGGGGCAAAACGAACAACAGCCAAACAGATGCCCGGAACCAAACCCATATCCAGCATACGCTGCAGGATGGCTCCTTTGGCGTCTACGCTTAATACGCGGTAGCGTCTGTCAACTTTAGCATTGCTTAGGGGGATTGGTGCGATTTTTTCGCCTGTGTTCGTCATGCCAAAAAAGTAGTAATTAAAATAATATTATCCAAGCAGATAATTGAGATTTAATCTCAATTATCTGCTTGGTGTTACAAGTATACATGATATTTTTGTGCTCGCAATCACGGATATTGTAAAACACGCCACTTTAAGCTTATAAATACATAAAATCAACTTGACTCAAGTTTTTTATAAAATTGTGACACTAGTCATATAACAATATGTATTGCTTAAGGTTTTTTACTCCGAGCTAAACTATGATGAAATTTCAGTAAAATTCTTTTTATTCATTATTTTCTTTCTACTCTATACGATGTTTTACAAATTACGTAATTCTGTTTACATAATTTTAAATTAAGAATTAAAAATTATTTCATTTTAGCACTTTTAAGAGTATGTTTGAGTGCTTTTTGAAAAACAGGGAGGGGAAATATAAACAGGCAGTCATCATGAAAGAAAAAAATGAAGAGCAGTTGGATCATGTCCTGGATCAGGCGCGTGCTTATCGACCGGACACGTCGCGTGCCGAGTTTGGTTTC
>CAYPTO010000305.1:0-2048 GCA_964413625.1 uncultured bacterium | reverse complement strand
GCAGGGCGAGCTGGAAAATGCCCTTCAGGCATTGGATCAGGCGTATGCGCTTATAACAGAAGTAGATACATTTTATCAACCAAAATTAAAACAGCAGAAAGCTGATTTGCGATTCATGATTTCAAAACGGATACTTGAAATTTATACGTCACGCCACATCACTGCGAAAGGCAATCATAATGCAATTCCCCTGGTCATGAATACGCATGTTCAAAAAGAGATTGATCTGTTTACCAAAAGCAGAAGTCGTTCCTTTTTTGAGGGGTCTTATAAACGCTCTGGCAGATACCGCCAATATATTGTTAATGAACTGAAAAAAGCAGGACTACCTGAAGAGCTGTCATGGCTGCCATTAATTGAAAGCGGTTTTAAAGTCAAAGCAATGTCAAGCGCCCGGGCGCTGGGCCTATGGCAATTTATCTCCTCTACCGGACATAAATTCGGCCTTAAAAGAAACCTGTATATTGATGAACGGCTGGATCCATATAAATCCACCCACGCCGCTATTGCATACCTCAAGGAACTGCATGAAATATTCGGGGACTGGCCAACGGTACTTGCGGCATACAATTGTGGCGAAGGCCGGGTTCTTCGCACTATCAGAAAACAAAATGTCAGCTACCTTGACGACTTCTGGGACTTATACCAACGCCTGCCCCGTGAAACCGCCCGGTATGTCCCTAAATTTATGGCTACCCTCCATATTATCAACAACATGGAAAAATATGGCATGCAAGATCTTGTGGTCAATCAGCCGATACAATTTGACATCCAGAAAATTTCAAAACAGGCATATTTAAAAGATATTTCCGAAACAATTCATCTCCAGAAAAATGACCTGGCAAACCTGAATCCGGAACTCCGCTATAAACTGCTGCCACCGGAAGAATACCCGTTAAAAATTCCCGTGGGCATGAAGGAAACACTCATCGCAAAGATTGAGGACATTCCGGAATATGCACAAACTCATCCGGGACTCGCCTATCACCGTGTCAGACCTGGCGAGACACTTTCAACCATCGCACGACGCTATAATACAACTATTAACACCATTGCGCGGTATAATAATATTTACCGAAAAAATTACATTGCAGCCGGAAAAATACTTAAAATTCCACAATCAGGAAAAATCTTCAGCAGCGAGACATCAAAGATCATCACCTATTATGTTCGTCGGGGGGACTCTCTCTGGACTTTGGCCAAACGGTATGATACCACGACAAAAAAAATACAGAAATTTAACCAGTTAAAAACCGTCAACCTCGACATCGGACAAATATTAAAAATTCCCACAGGACCCCACCACGGCTTGGCACTGTACAAGGTTAAACGCGGCGATTCCCCCGCTAAAATTGCCAATAAGCATAATATGAACCTGAGCCAACTGTTACGCCTCAATAATCTTAAAAAGTCCAGCACCATACACCCCGGCCAACAACTATATGTAGAATAATTCCTGCCCCCGTAGCTCAGTGGATAGAGCATTGGATTCCTAATCCATGCGCCGCAAGTTCGATTCTTGCCGGGGGCACCAATAAAAACAAGGATTTATAATGATTTTTTAAGGTCGATTTTAAGGCCATTTTTTACTTTGACTCATATATGACTTATTCGACAAAAAAACCAGATCAACTTTTCGTCAATCCGGTTATTGTCAACGTATCATTATCGATAAAATTAATAGAAATTTTTGATTATTTCTTTGATCGTTTTTTATAGGGAATGTTTGTAGATGTCCCCACTGCTAAGGGATAAACTGTTTTTGTGCTTTTTTCAGGGTAATAAACAACTCTTAGGGGTTCGTCTTTATAACGATATGAGCCTTTTGGGTAGGTTGTTGTTTTTAATTTTTTAATTCTTTTTGGTTTTGGGTGATAAAAAGGATCATTTATAACAACTGTTTTAAATTTATTCCATTTTTTTAAAGCGTATTGGTTTTTAGCAATATCTACCTCTACAGTTTGCGCAACATCATTATCTAATATCCACTTTATCCACAGCAAACCTTACCAACATTTTTTAAAGCGTTAAACCGTTCCCAAGCATTC
>CAYPTO010000304.1:0-2067 GCA_964413625.1 uncultured bacterium | reverse complement strand
AAATATTTGATCTCGCTCGGTGTTTCATATGAAGGTCCGGTAGTCCAGACATAAACCCCTTCACCTAATTTCACATTTGAAATTTCAGCCGCTTTCATAGCCATTTTTCGTTCATTATCACCCAAGACAGCGGTTCCCGGCTTCAATACTGAAGATTGGGTCGTCATATCGATACAATCTTTGATCAATAAAATTTCGCCCGGTTCATGATCTTTGTTCATCAATCCGGCGGCATTCGTTATGATCACTTTTTTGATCCCGACCGCATTAAAGCTTTTCATAATAGACAACACAGTATCAAGATCATAGCCTTCATAAAAGTGAAAACGCCCTTTAGCCGCAAGAATTCGTACATTGCCGTTCTTCCCCAGAACAAAGGATCCTTCATGCCCCGGAACCGTTGATCGTGGAAATCCGGGAATATCTGAATAGGATAAGGTTTTTTCAATTTCAATGGAATCGAGAAGATTGTTCAATCCACTTCCAAGGACAATGCCGACTTCGGGTTTCGCATCGGAAAAATAATCTTTAATAAAGTCAAATTTTGTCATAATATTTTTTTCATTTGGTCAAGATGTTTTCAATTTCATTCAAGCTTGTTTCTTGTTGAATGTTTTCTTGCATATTTTTTAATTTTAGATTTCCACTTTGTAATTCTTGCTCACCCACTACTGCTACCCAACGAGCATTCTGACGGTTCGCATCACGCATCATGGCTTTAACGGAACGTCTCATCAATTCGAGGTGTACATGAAAACCCTTCTCACGTAAATTATGTACAACAGGTGTGATCCCTTCAAGACAAGCAATGTCCATAGGTGCGATATAAAGATCCACGGAACTCCGGTCCGTATCAAAAAGCTTCTCGGCTTCCATTGCCAGAATCAATCGCTCTACACCCGCAGCAAAACCGACAGCCGGGGTTTCCGGTCCGTCCAGATCGCTGATCAGTTTATCATAGCGGCCACCGCCACACAGTGCGTCCTGTGCACCCAAAGCGGTACCCTTGATCTCAAATGTTGTCCGCGTATAATAATCCAGGCCACGAACAAGGGTGGAATCAACAATATAATCTATCCCTGCAGCATCCAGTAATCTTTTCACCTGATCAAAATGGTCTTTATCTTCAACGGACAGGTGGTCCAGAATTGAGGGTGCATGTTTTTTCATAATATCCTGACATCCCGGATTTTTACAATCGAAAAGACGAAGGATATTACCCTCATAGCGGGTTTGGCAGGTTTCGCACAGCTCACTCTTATGGTCATGGAGAGAATCGCGAAGAACGTTCATATAGATCTTTCGAGCTTCAATACTTCCGATAGAATTGATATGCAATTCCCAATTTTTTAATCCCAGTTCCCGATAAACCGAGCAGGCAATATTAATAGCTTCAGCATCAGCTTCGGGATACGGTGATCCGATCAACTCGATCCCGTATTGATGGAATTGGCGTTGACGACCGGCTTGAGGACGTTCTTGTCGAAATAAGGGTCCAAAATACCACAACTTGTGTAGGGATGATTCCTGTTGATAATTATGTTGAATATAGGAACGAGCTACAGAAGCTGTCAATTCGGGACGCAAGGTAAGACTATCTCCACCCTTATCCTTGAAACTGTACATTTCTTTACTCACGATATCGGAAAATTCCCCTACTCCGCGAGAAAATAATTTTGTTCTTTCAAATACGGGTGTTCGCACTTCCTTACAAGTATAAGATGCGAATACTTTTCTCAACACCGATTCTATTGTCTGCCACTTGTAAATATTCCAAGGTAGAATGTCGTGTGTCCCTTTAATGGTCCTCAATTTTTGCATAAACTCTTTCCTATATCATACCGGCTATGGCATCCTGTGCCGCTTGAAGATCTTTTTCTTTTACATAAATAATTGTAAAAGCTCCTGATGCCGCATTACCTTCCACGATGAGAGCAGATTGGACAATATCGCTTTTGGCGCGGAAAAATATTTTTTTTTCATTCAAAACGTTCTTAACCATTTCGGACAGCATATCGTTTTGAAATTCCACGAGTTTTACTTCTTTTTCGCTCATAATACCTCACT
>CAYPTO010000303.1:0-2075 GCA_964413625.1 uncultured bacterium | reverse complement strand
GGAACCACTTTATTATTATCAATTATCTCTTTTCTTCCCGGAGAAACCAATTTTACCAATAAGGACCGGCTATCTTTAAACCAGTTGGCCACATCTCCCATATTGGCATTGACATTGGCTTCTGTAAGCTTTGTAAGTACTGCTTTTTTCAGATCTAATACCCATAATTCAACGCCATCCCGACTTGTATGGGTCATTGCTAATTTCTTCTGATCGGGGGACCAGGTAAAATTGGCAAAACGCGGATCTTCCGGTAGGCCTGTCACCTGTTTTATCGACGCATTTTTCTTCTTTATATTTTTTATTTTAAGATTGTTGTAATAAGTCGTTCTGCTGCCAATATTTGTCTTTGGATTAATTCGCAGGCCTCCTAAACGAAGTTCCTTTTCCGATAGTTCCGCGATGGTTTTATAGTTATCCCTGTAACGTAAAACCATATACTCTTTATTGTCATCTATCAGAACGGAGGGAGCGCGTTGTACATCCACAAGATCCAAAATTTCTTTCGGCGGTTTTTGATATTCCAGGTTTTCTTGTGCGGTTGCCGTTATAAAAAATAAAATCAATACTAAATAAATCAATCGTTTCATGCTTGGTCCCTTTTTTATTTACAAGTAAATAAGGTACAGTTTAATGTTATTACATTATTGTGGTATTTTCAAATAATTTATTGTCGAGTTGTCGATAAGAAAAAGTTATATAATTCATCTTCATCGCGGATAATACCATCATAATAATTGTGTTGCCATATTTTTTATTAAATGGTTGCCAATTTAAATTTTTTACTGCGCGAATATATTCATCGTTTGTCATAATAAGGGCGAACCTGTGTGTTTACCCAAGTGGAATTGTGATAAGAATATTTGTTATTTATAAGAACCGATAATTTAATATCGGTAAATCGGTCGGATAAATAATACCATTATTTTTTTACTATTTCCCCTGCATTATTTAATGTCATTTTTCCATAACAATACTGCCAAATAAATATTGTTTATTGTGTGTACGGAAATCGGGCAGATATACAGGTTTGCCCTTATAACTGATGATGTGGATGGATACGAAAAAAATAAAAATTTGATTGATTGATTACAAGAGTTGATAGGTTGAGAAAAGATAAGAAAAGCGTACGGCAATATGTCTTACGAATTACGTTACTCCCTCGTTGCTTTTTTGTCCGATCCCACTCTCTTACGTTTTGTATTATCAAAATATACACTCCAGGGAACAGACATGTCTGTTTCCTACTCCAAGGAACAGACATGTCTGTTCCCTACTACCTGCTACCTGCATTAATCCGAATAATGCCATGAATATGATCCGCCATAATAGTAAATTCATCTAATTCACACTTTATATAATGAATGGGTATCTCATTCCAATATTTTTCAACAATCTCGCCAATTTCATTCAAATTCATTTTCCCATTTACAATTTCGCCCAATGGTGATTCTTTACTAATTATATTTACAGTCACATAATATCTTTTCGGATCAGAGTAATTATGATCTCTTATTCTCAAGAGTTTTCTTTCGCTTATTTAGTACTCAGCATTAATCTTCTTAAGTTTAACAATATATCTATCAAATTACCATTCCAAATACTTTAGTGTGATCAAGATCACATTCTTCATAATTCCCTAATTTTTAAATAATTCTTGCATAATTGTGGGGCGTTGTGTAGATTTGTGGGAGATTATGGGTTATTATACTCAATCCAGAGGTAAAAAAGGAATAGGTAGAGTGGGTTACACAGACTTCACAAGCGAATTCAAGTACTCGGTTGATGCCAAGCATCGTGTCAATATACCGTCACGATTCAGGAAGATCATGGCTGAGAAAAACGTTTCCGAAGTTGTGATTTCTAAAGGAATAGATTCAAATCACATAGACGTCTATCCGCTGCCCAAGTGGATAGCTCTGCGTGATAAGATCACTTCCTCGATGCAACTGGTCAACCGGACACACCGGAACTTCTTGCGTCAGTTCACCCAGAATGCATCTCATTGCACTCTGGACAGTCAGGGCAGAATCATGTTGACTCCCAAGCTCATGGAAATGGCCGGCATCAAGGAT
>CAYPTO010000302.1:0-2082 GCA_964413625.1 uncultured bacterium | reverse complement strand
TTCATCTCTTGAATTTCCGTGAGATCGCCTCAGCAGTCGCATTGACCTTATTGGGTGAAGATCTGCCTTCGGATGTGATCGTCAGGATTGTGGATTCAACTTTATCTTTTAATACCCCACTTGTAAAATTGGATGACAAAAATTTCATTCTTGAGCTTTTTCACGGTCCCACTCTGGCTTTTAAAGATGTGGGTGCGCGTTTTATGGCCCGATTAATGGCCTATTATCAGAAAGACAGCGATAAAAAGTGTACCGTTCTTGTTGCGACCTCAGGAGATACAGGTTCTGCGGTCGCCAATGGATTTTATGGTGTTGATGGTATTGATGTTGTTCTTTTATATCCCTCGGGAAAAATATCAAAGATCCAGGAACAGCAATTGACAACTCTGGGGAAAAACGTAACGGCACTTGAGATCGAAGGATCATTTGATGATTGCCAGGATCTTGTCAAACAGGCGTTCATCGATGACGAATTAAGCGATAAAATGATGCTGTCATCCGCAAATTCAATTAATCTTGCCCGATTGATTCCTCAGACTTTTTATTATTTCAATGCTGTAGCTCAATTGAAGAACAGAGGTATTGATCAAGCTCCCGTTATTTCTGTCCCCAGTGGAAATTTAGGCAATCTGACCGCCGGACTCATTGCTAAACGCATGGGTTTACCGATAAAGAAATTTATAGCCTCCTGCAATAAAAATGACAGCCTGACAAGGTACTTGCTAAATGGTGAATATGTCCCTCAAAAGACCAAACACACCATTTCCAATGCGATGGATGTGGGGAATCCCAGTAATATCGTTCGAATTCAAGATCTTTACGGTCATGCGGTTCCTTTCCTGAAAAATGATTTGCATTCCTGGTCTTTTTATGATGAAGAGACCCGTGACATGATGCGTAAGGTCTATAAAAAATATGAATATATTCTTGATCCACACGGTGCTGTCGGGCTTTGTGGTGCCGAAAAGTACCATAAACTGATCGATGGCAATGATATTGTTATTACGGTTGAGACGGCACATCCGGCAAAATTCGGAGATGTGGTTGAACCCGCTCTTGGTATTGTGCCGCCTATGCCGGAAAGACTTGAAAAAGTCCTGCATCTGAAAAAGAAAGCCATCAAGATGGCGGCTGATTATCAGGTGTTCAAAGACTATTTGCTTAATCGAAAGACGTAGAATAATAAATATTTTAAGCATGTCATCCCGGAAAAATTGCCAGCGGCAATTTTATCCGGGACCCCATCTTTCGTGCGGAGATGCATATTGAAATGATTTCTCATGACTATTACAGTAGGCTTCAATATCCTTTAGATCTTCTTTATCGAACCAAGGCTTTGAAAGATCAACCAATCCCGGATTCAATTCTTTGATCAATTCCCATTTCCATTGTTTACGCCATCGTTTCAATTTCTTTTCTCTATCTATTGCATCCATCATAAAATCAAAGTGTTCAAAATACACCAGTTCATTAAGATTATATTTTTTACAAAATATGGACCCTTTATAGGCTTTGTGTTCGAACATTCTCCGTTCAAGGTCGTTTGTAACACCTATATAAAATGTTGTTCTGTTTTTATTTGAAAGGATGTATGTATAGCCGTCTTTCATGTGATAATTTAATGAAACCAGATATTAAAGCAAAATCAAGAATTTATCCTGTGATATCGATCACAATAACTGGGATCTTGGAATTCCGAAATAATATAAAGAAATATGTCATCCCGAAAAGATAGTCAACGACTATCTTTTCGGGGATCCCATATATTGGTCACTCCATTCTATTACGGAGCAATGCAATATTTGAGGTCCCGGATAAGTTTGTCGAGACAAACTTTTCGGGATGACATGGTTGTGGGGCTTCACCGGCGATCTTTCCGGGATGACATTTGTTTTTTTACTTTCTCTTATAATTCATAGTTCATCATTCATTGATTACGGTTTTTCTTTCATTCTGCCCCCTGAAATATTACATTTCGGTTGAAACTGAAGGGGTATATATGAGTAAAACGATTTGTCTCAGAAACGGTACAGTGTTTACAGGGATCGCAATGATCAAGAATGCTTCTGTGATCATTCAGGA
>CAYPTO010000301.1:0-2082 GCA_964413625.1 uncultured bacterium | reverse complement strand
CTTCTCGGACACTTAAACCATTATTGACTACTTGCTGCCAAACCCGGATCATTGCCGGAGAACTGTCTGCAGCAAGAATTGCGCGCGCATGTCCCGAACTGATCTCGTTTTTAACAAGACTTTCTCTAATTTCCTGAGGTAATTTTAATAATCGCAGACTATTTGTAATAGTACTGCGTTTTTTACCAATACGTCCGGCAACGGTTTCCTGAGATAGTCCATAGCGCTCAATAAGAGCCCGATATGCCATTGCTTCTTCAATGGGATTTAGGTTTTCACGCTGCACATTTTCTATCAGCGCCAGCTCCATTAACTCTTCATCACTTTCAACAGCACGAAAATACGTGGGGATGGTTTCCAGCCCCAACTGTTTACAAGCCCGTAGTCGGCGTTCTCCCGCAACCAAAATATAATTATCACCTCGTTCAGTTACGGTAATTGGAGTGATTAGTCCTCTTTCGCTAATCGATTGAGCAAGCTCTTTGAGTTCTTCAGGAGCAAATTCCCGTCTTGGCTGATAGGGGTTGGGTTTAATATCATGAATACTAATCTCTTTAACAGGACTATCCTGCGCCTCTCTATCTTCCGTTTGAAACGTTGGAATAAGGACTTCCAATCCGCGTCCAAGTACTTTACTTTTTGACATTGATGAACTCCTCGGCCAATTTCATATAGTTCAGGGCACCCGATGAATGAATGTCAAATGAAATAATTGGCTGTCCGTAACTCGGTGCTTCTCCAAGTCGTACATTACGGGAAATAATGGTTTGATATACTTTATTACCAAAATATTTACGAACTTCATCCTCTACCATTTTGCTGAGATTAAGGCGAGAATCATACATAGTAAGGATAATTCCCTCCAGATCAAGCTGGGGATTTAAATTCTTTTGAATAAGACGAATTGTATTCAATAATTGAGTCAGTCCTTCCAATGCGAAGTATTCGCATTGAATAGGAATCAAAACCGAATCACCTGCGGTAAAGCTGTTTACCGTCAAAAGATTCAACGATGGCGGGCAATCTATAAAAATATAATCATATTCTTTTTTTGTATTTTTAATAACTTTACGTAAACGGGTTTCGCGGGACATCATATTGACCATTTCAATTTCCGCGCCAACCAGATCCTGACTGGCAGGAAGTATATCAAGATATTCCAAAAAGGTCTTTTGAATAGCTTCCTTATATGGTATCCGCTCAAGCAAAACATCATAGATGGTTTTATCAATATTTGCGATATCCAAACCTAAACCTGAGGATGCATTTGCCTGAGGATCAATATCAATAATCAGAATTCTTTTTTCCATCACAGCCAATGATGAAGCCAGGTTTATGGCAGTTGTGGTCTTACCCACTCCCCCCTTTTGATTTGCTATAACAACTATTTTTCCCATTTTTTCCACTTTTAATATATCGTTAAATGTAAGTAATATCAAGTGGACTTACAATATAATTCGATTTTATATGATATTTATCACAATAATATGGTAAGCCGGTTCTTCATAAGGATGAGATTTTAACAGAGCTTCTTTTACGGGTTTAAGATATTCTTCTGTTACCATACATTCCACTTTAATCTCATTTACTTTTGTATCTTTATTTTGTTTTCCAATATATGGATTGCTTTTATCCAGCGCGCGAAAACGTCCCTTTCCCGGTGTTGTCCAAGCACAACGATCATAATTTTTATACTTTCCGGCACCTGCGGAGAAAACGGCTTCAAGAACCGTTTCGAGATCTTTTTCGGGTACATAAAAAGACAATAAGTAGCGATTATCAGACATGAATTGCCTCACCGAGTGCGTTCTCTGCCGTTTCCATAACCAATTCCGAAAGTGTGGGATGTGCATGAATGGTTTCAGCCAATTCATGGACTGTCATTTCTTGAGTTAACGCTAAGGTCAATTCTGCAATTAGTTCTGTAGCTTCGGAACCGATACAGTGAGCACCCAGAATATTTTTTGTTTTAGCATCTATGACAAATTTCATAAACCCGTCAATACGCCCGATAGCAACTGCTTTCCCAATTACGCGATATTGAACTTTTGAGATCTCATAATCTATGTCATTTTCCAGAGC
>CAYPTO010000300.1:0-2085 GCA_964413625.1 uncultured bacterium | reverse complement strand
CAGTGAAAGCGAGGCCATAGACAGTTTAACCCTGCAGACAGCATTGGTGCTATTCACTTATTTTCTGTCTTTCCTTATTTTGTTGGGGGTCACTAAATTGCTTGCACTCCTTGGAGATTCCGGTGTACGGTTGGGCGAAAGTCTCTGGGGCATAAATTTTATATTTGCAGCTTTAACCGGTATGTTGCTGAGAAAAATTATTGTTGCCTTAAAAGCGGATCATATCGTTGATAATATGACCATGAACCGTGTATCAGGTTTTCTTGTAGATATTATGGTCACAGCAGCCATTGCAGCGATCTCGATCGCGGTGGTTATCGACTACTGGTTACCCATTTTGATCGTTGCCGGAATTGGCGGAATTATTTCAATATGGTCGGTGATCTATATTGGCTCACGTATGTTCAAAACTCATCGTTTTTTCAGAACTTTAATGATCTTTGGTGTTTCAACGGGAACACTCTCTACTGCACTTGCACTTCTGCGTGTGGTTGATCCCGATTTTAAATCACCTGTGATCGAAGATTATACCTTTGGTTCGGGCATTGTATTTATCTTGGTCATCCCGATCATTTTATTCCTTGGCTGGCCCGTAAAAACATTTATTACTGGTGAATGGATATGGTTTTGGATGTTCTTTGGTTTGACGTTTATTTATTTTATCGGATGTACCATCTACTTTATCATTAAATCCAAAAAAAATGCCTTCAGACATAAACGACAGATTTGGCTTAGAAAGAAAGTATAATTTGTAAAGCGAACGCCAGCCTACTCCTTTCAATCCAACTGAACAAAGCTATGGAGAGCGGGCGTGAAATGTAATATATTTGAGGGATGGTTTCGACTGTCCCTTTTTTATTTTTTTATAAAAAAGAGCCGCGTCATCCCGGACTTGTCTGCCCAGCGTAGCTTTAGCGGAATTGGAATCCGGGATTTGAATAATTGGAATTCTACGAAACAGAATGAAGTGATCATAAAATGAGATCCCGGATAAAATTGCCACTGGCAATCTTTCCGGGATAACATGCTCTTATTCTTTTGAGTGCCTTAATAATCTTTGTGTCTTTGTGTGATATGCCAAACAAACTGAATATATTCTTCCGGTTTGATCTCTTCGGCTCTCTTGCCCCATGGAAATATTTTTTCCAATTCAGGTCTGTAATATTTCTTCAGACTATTTCTGAGCATTTTACGTCGTTGACCAAAAGCGTTTTTAACAACATCAATGAACAAACCCTCCTCTATTTCCAGATCATTTAAAGTTAAACGGACGCAAGCCGACATTACTTTAGGTGGCGGATAAAAAACCGAAGGTGGTATGGAGAATAAAATCTCAACATTGGCAAAGCTCGCGGATAGTACTGAAAGAATGCCATAAGCGTCCTCTCCCGGTAAGGCCGCAAGTTTTTCGGCAAATTCTTTTTGTACCATAAAAACGACCTCGCCGATCTGTTTGCGATATTTAAAAACTTGGTACATCAATGCTCTGGAAACATTATAAGGGATATTACCTACGCATTTGTCAACCGGCAAATATGGGGACCAATCTTCAGTAACCGCGTCACACTCGACACATTGAAATTCGGGATGGTTTATGGCAATACTCTTCCATTTATATGCAAGATCAGTATCCAATTCCAGACCGGTTAACCTGTACGAACTTTTTAAAAGATCATATGTCAAGGCTCCCTCGCCCGGACCTATCTCAAGAATACTATCATTTTCATGGATATCGATCACACGCATGATTTTTGCGATCATATTCTTATCGGTGAGAAAATGTTGCCCGAGGGATTTTTTAGGGTAATTTTTCATAGCCTCTAATGCTATGATTCTTTCTTGAACCTCATTCATTAGTAGAGTCTATTTATATAGACTAACTCAACATCCTTAAAAAGATGCTTTGACTCATCAAGAGCTAAAAGTGTGTTTGCATGTGGATGTCCTATGGCTATAGCGGTTCCATGGATTTTGGCAATATTTATAGCTTTTTTAATCGCTTTTTTTATATAAGCTTTATCTGTATGATGATCTAAAAACACATCTCTTGCTATATAGTTTAAACCAAGATTTTTCATCACTTTT
>CAYPTO010000299.1:0-2086 GCA_964413625.1 uncultured bacterium | reverse complement strand
CGATTAATGAATCGAAATATATTTCTATGGTTGGCGAGATTTACACTCGCCGCGAGCATTTTTCGCATAAGCATTTGGATCAGTATTTTGCAAAGAAGGGCTTTATTCTAAAAACCGCTTATATCACGGAATGGATTTTCTATATTGATTATCTGATTGACAAAGGTCTGCTGGAACCTGAAGAAAACGCGAATAATAAGCGAGACAGATTCCTCCGTAATATCTATATGAGATATGTGGAACGTCGGACGAAAAAGACTCTTGAAAAAAGTGGTTATTATGAATATATGAAAATCGATATTGACGCTTTGCTCAACCACAGCAAGCACGTGATTCCATTGGAGTACAAAGGCGAACCGGGAATGACTCTCGGCGCGGCTATGCACGAAATTCTCGACAGATTCTGCGGTGTGATAAACCTCGGGCCCTTCGGATGTATGCCCACCAGATGCGCCGAATCGTTCAGTCTGCCGGAAATGAAGGTTGAAAATAAAATCGAAGCGAAGCTGTTGAATGATCCGAGTTATACTCTCCCCTCATTCATCGATAAAAAAATGACTCTGCCCTTCCTGACAATTGAGACGGACGGCAATGTATATCCGCAGGTAGTAGAAGCAAGATTGGAAACTTTCACTCTGCAAGCCGAGAGAATTCATGAGCTGATGTTGAGGATGAAGAGAGAAAAAGGGAAGAAATAGTCGGAGAAGAAACTTGATCCAAAGTGGAGAAACATTGGACAACTATCCTAAATCATTCTAATCTAAATAAAAACATCATTATAGAATAATAATAATTAGGTTCTTCCTTATCTATAGTGGGTAAAATACAAAAAAAAGCTAAATTGAGACTATGAACAGCAAACAAATATTTTCTATGGCATTGAATCTGGAAGAGCCATGGTATATAGAAGACATCCGGATGAGTCGGTCTGAGAACGGACAAGCAAGTCAAATAGACATATATTTAGATTTTAAACGCGGCTCAAAATTCAAAGATATAAACGGAACAGAGTGTTCCGTACACGACACGGTGCAACGCCAATGGCAGCATCTGAATTTTTTTGAACACAAGTGCTTCCTCCACGCCCGAGTTCCTCGAATAAAGGACACAGAAGGTAAAGTCAAAACAATTAACGTACCATGGGCGCGTAAGAACAGCGGTTTTACATTGCTCTATGAAGGGTTCGCTATGCTGTTGATAGAATCAGAAATGCCTGTAAAAAAAGCCGCGAAGATATTGAATGTCCGTGATATGAGAGTATGGCGAATATTTGGATATTGGATTAGAAAGTCTTTTCAAGCCGACAAGCAAGACGATATACGAGTCATAGGAATAGATGAAACCTCAACAAAAAAAGGTCATAAATATGTAACGGTAGCGGTGGATATGCTCAAAAAAAGAATTATATACGCTACACCGGGCAAGGACTCTGACACCATCAAGAATTTACAAACTCATTTATTATCAAAAGGTTGCCCCAAAGAAAACATTGAACAAGTGAGCATAGATATGTCCCCTGCTTTTATTAAGGGAGTCCTTGAGAATTTTCCGAAAGCTGAGATCACATTTGATAAATTTCATGTGAGCAAACTGATTAACAAAGCGATGGATACTGTTCGCAAAGCTGAAAGAAAAGAGACGGAAGAATTGAAAGGTCATAAGTACCTGTTTCTAAAAAAACATACGAAACTAAGTGAGCAACAGAAAAGTGACAAATATTATTATATAACAGAATACCCCATGTTGGGAGAGGCATACAGACTAAAAGTAATGTTTAACGATTTTTGGGAAATGGAATCATTGGAAGAGGCTTCGTCCTATTTAATATATTGGTGCGACTTAGCGGAAGAATCCGGTATTGCTCCGTTTATTCAATTGTCAGGCACAATTCGCGGGCATTGGTTTGGAATCATCAATTACATTAAATCAAGGATAACCAACGGTATCTTAGAAGGAATCAATTCTAAAATTCAATTAGCCAAAAAAAGAGCAAGAGGGTTTAGAAATATTGATAATTTTATTAACATGATTTACCTAATTGGGGCGAAATTGAAATTTGATTACCCACTATATTTGAGATAGAGCC
>CAYPTO010000298.1:0-2100 GCA_964413625.1 uncultured bacterium | reverse complement strand
AGATCAGACATTGATTTTTTTAACAAAAGGCGACAAATACGTTGACACATACCGATATTTGGAGAAAGTTGCCCATTATGGACTGATGGTACATCATATATTGATGCTCAGTGGTGCCATTGGGTAGATGAAGATCCCGCTCCAAGTTGCTATGGGAATGTAGAAACAGATTATGAACTGGACGAGGATCCTGATGGAGGCAGTTCATTAGCAAAATCTCTATCATCTTCAGAGTCGTTATCAGAAAATTCAATTACATTTGAAGATTCATTATTTAGCAATGCATTGCAAATGATGCGTGATAAGGAATATGGGTTAGCTTTGGCAACTCTAGAACAGATCATCATAGATTATGAGGATTCAAAGTATGCATATAGAGCAATAAATTTGTCTCTTAAATTGTGTCGAAATCAAAAGATTGCTGATACTGAAGAATGGTTGGGTAATATAGCTAAGTCTATAAGTAATGATGATTTGTCAGGCATGATTGATTTGAAGAAGGTATCAGTTTATCAAGGAAAAGGTAAGATAGACAAAGCAATAGCTCTATCTGAAAAAATACCCAATACGAGAAAGAACAAGAAATATGAAGTAGCTTCTTTATTCAATCTTTTCAACTTTCATCATAAAGACAAAGAAAATCTTGAAATGGCAAAATTGAGGGTGTAAAATATTTTGTGTAAATGGTGGTCAAAGTTTAAACTATGAGTTTAAATTAGGAGACACCAATGAGTACGAAGAGACAGCACGAATTACTGGATGACTTACTGAAGGATTACAAGACACCCGAGGACATTTTAGGAGAGAACGGCCTTTTAAAGCAACTGACAAAATCACTGGTGGAACGAGCCTTGGAAGGAGAGATGAATGAGCACCTGGGTTATAAAAAACACCAGAAAACCATCAAGACATCAAATAGCCGTAACGGCACAAGCAAGAAGACGGTGAAAGGCGATCTGGGAGAGTTTGAGATCAATATCCCAAGGGACAGAGAAGGCAGCTTTGAACCGACGCTCATTGAAAAGCATCAGACACGCTTCGATGGTTTTGACGATAAGATCATTGCCATGTATGCCCGGGGAATGACCACCCGGGATATCGCATCGGAGCTGAAGAATCTCTACGGGGTGGACATATCTGCCTCTTTTATTTCAAACGTAACAGATAGCATCTTACCGGAAGTAAAAGCCTGGCAAAGCAGGCCCTTGGATCCCATTTATCCGGTTGTCTATCTGGATGCCATCCACATTAAGAACCGCAATGACGGCCCGGTGATATCCAAACCTGTTTACTTGGCCATCGGCATTAATTTAGACGGTATTAAAGAGGTTTTAGGCATGTGGATAGCCAGGACCGAAGGTGCGAAATTTTGGCTAAGCATTTTAACAGAATTAAAGAACAGGGGTATAAAAGATATCTTTATTGCCAGTGTAGACGGTTTAAAGGGTTTTCCGGAGGCGATCGAGAGTGTTTACCCTGAAACACAAGTGCAATTATGTATTGTACATATGGTCAGAAATTCCTTAAAATTCGTATCATGGAAGCAACGGACGGAAATGGCATCGGACCTGAAGGCCATTTACGGCTCTAGGACAGAGGAAGAAGGCAGACGTCAGCTTGACTTCTTTGCTGAGAAGTGGGATGATACGCATCCTACCGTCAGTAGATCATGGATCGCTAATTGGCCTCGCTTATCGACCTTTTTTGATTACCCTGAGGCAATCAGGAAAATTATTTATACGACCAATGCGATTGAATCGTTAAATTACTCTTTGAGGAAGATCGTCAGAACAAGTGGATCCTTCCCGAACGATGATGCGGTATTTAAGATTATCTATTTAGGTTTGATGAATGCGTCGAAGAAATGGGGCCGGCCAATCCATAACTGGAAGGCGGCATTAAATCACTTTGCTATACTCTTTGAAGAGAGAATGAGGAACTTTGATTGAAAGACCGTTTACACAAAATTATGCACACGCCCTCAGAAAACGCTTCAGCAAAGGAGGGATACAATGCTTTAACAGTTGAACCATTTTTAATACAAAAATATGGATTTATTTCAGCTCCATTTGCTATAGTGATGCTTCCACCAGAAGTTGT
>CAYPTO010000297.1:0-2101 GCA_964413625.1 uncultured bacterium | reverse complement strand
TTGATGGTTGCCTGCCGACCGACCTGTCCATCGCCCTGATAGTTCGAGATAGCGCAGGTGGAAGCCCCGACAATTTGGGACGAAGGCCGGATGGTTGAAATATTAGATCAGTTCAACATGTTTCACCTTGATCTTTTCACCAAAAAATACTTCCGCGTTTTCTTCAAATAAATTTACTGCTCCAGTGGTCATGAATTTGGACTCCCCGCCTTTCGTACAACGTTTATCGATCTCTTGATGCCGCTTCAAATAATCTTCCAACTTGTCTGCGACCAAGGGACCCTGATCCATTATATTTATATTCTCGGGGACAAATTTTCCGATCAGATCCATCAGCAAAGGATAATGCGTACAAGCAAGAATGATTGTATCAATATCATCACTTTTTGTCAATAAATTCTCAACATGCCGTTGGACAAAGTATTCGGCTGCGGGTGTATTCACTTCATTATTTTCCACCAGTGGTACCCACATCGGACAGGCTTCTTGATAAAGTGTCACATCCGGGAAAAGTTTTTCAAATTCCATTTTATATGAATCAGATCGTACCGTCCCGGGGGTCCCAAAAAGTCCGATCTTCTTGCTTTGACTGCTTTCTCCTACGACTTCCACACTGGGACGAATGACGCCTAATACCCGTCGATCGGGATAATTGGCGACAAGATCTTTTTGCTGAATATTGCGAAGAAATTTTGTAGATGCCGTATTACAGGCCAAAACGACCAGTGGGCAACCGGTATCAAGCAATGTGGCAACGCCTTGCTGAGTATAATGATAAATAGTTTCAAATGAACGCGTGCCATAGGGGGTACGTGCAGTATCTCCAAGATATAGATAATCATATTCCGGCAAGCACTGACGGATATCGTGGAAAACGGTCAGTCCGCCAAGTCCGCTGTCGAATATACCTATTTGTCCTTTTTTCATTCCTTTCTAATCCTTGATGAATATTTGTGACAATTTAATTTCAATATTTCTTTGTCGAGAATCGAGAGTCGATGTTGATGTTGAGAATCAATAATGTAATTCATCGTTTATAGTTTTTAATTCTCTTTTATTTCTTTTTCATAGTTCTTTTTAAATTCGCTGATAGCAAGATACAAGGAATAAGCGATTTCCTGCCGATAAGAATCTTTTTTCAATTTCCCCAGTTCCGTCCAATTGGAGATAAAACCTATCTCGGTCAGGATCGCGGGCATAGCAGGCCCGATTAACACAATAAAGCTGGCTTGTTTTACACCGCGTGTTTTGGTACCCATGCGATTTTTGAATTTTGATTCGACTGATTGAGCAAGTATCTCGCTTTCTTTCATGTACACGCCCTGTGCCATGGTAGATAAAATATATTGTTCCGGTGACAAGAGTTTTTCATATCGTTCTTTATCATCTTCTAATTCGATCACTTTATTTTCACGTGCAGCTATTTCAATGGATTTTTCAGTACTCTTGGGCGAAAGTAAGAAAGTTTCCGTCCCATATGGTCGGGAAGACTCCGCCGAGTTACAGTGAATACTGATAAAAAGTTTACCTTCGGCTTCATTAGCGATCTTAGGTCGCTGCCATAAAGGAACAAAGATATCTTTGTCACGAGTATAGACCACTTTAACGCCTAATTTATCTTTTAATAACTTTCCCAGACGGCGCGATACATCCAGAGTAATGTCTTTTTCTAATGTCCCATCCGGTGCGATTGCGCCAGGCGATTTTTTGCCGCCATGACCCGGATCGATCACTATAGTATCGATAAGCCAGCGGTTTTTCATTTCACTACTATTAATAGAAGCCGGTGTTTTTTGATAAGCATGACGCAAGGAGATCACAATATCTCGTGTTTTGGGATCAACGTAATAGTCTATACCATCTATTCTCATACGCAGTTTAATATTAAACTGAAGCATATCCTTTGCCATAACCGGGATGATCTCACGTATCACGCCTTCATCATATTTTTTTGCAAGAGAGTTCATATCTGCCGTTGCAGCATAAATGGAAATATAGAGATATTGATTATTCCCCTGCCATACCCTGCAGTGTTCTTTACGAAAAACCGTATTAGTCTTGATCCTAACGATCGTACCATTTTTCATTTCTCTTAGAGTCA
>CAYPTO010000296.1:0-2116 GCA_964413625.1 uncultured bacterium | reverse complement strand
TTCTTTATGCCAGACAGTCATCTACAGACCTGGAACCTGTGATATTAGATACACTGGTCTACCTTTGCAAGAAACCTTTTAAAGCCGGGACTACCTGGAAAAGTGATATTACATCTACATTGCTGATGGAAAACGTAAGCGTTCCTTTGACATATGAAATTCAAAAATCAAAAGAAACCATTACAGTTCAAGCCGGAACATTTGAAAAGTGCTTAAAGGTCATTGGCAAAGGCTGGGCCGAAAGAGACAAGGGTTTATTAGGTACTATTAAGCTTGAGGTCGTTCATACAAATTGGTTCGCTCCCGATGTAGGACTCATTAAATCTCACCTGCATACATCCGGGAACCATATGTTGGTAAAAGATAATGATATTTATACGCAATTAACAAAATTCACTAAAAAATAAGATAATCATGGCTTATAAAGCAAGGCGTCCCGTTCCGATGCTTCGAGATCGGGACGCTTTTTTTGTATCAAATTCTTTTAGTGTGAAAGTTAGGAAAGAGAAAACAAAGCCGTCATCCCGGAAAGGTTGCCAATGGCAATCTTATCCGGGATCTAAATTATTTCAATTCTCAAAAATATTACAAATCGATCATTTAATGAGATCCCGGGTCACGCCCGGGATGACATATTAAAAAAGGGTTGGACATATCCAACCCTTATGTATTACAATCCATGTATTTCGTGTTATGAAATTTTATTTATTCTCGCCTCAATCTTATTCACATGTCCTTGTTCCTGAAGGCGCAGATCTTCAAATACTTTGACAACATCATCGCTGATCTGTGTCAAGGTCATGAGCATAGCATAGGTTTGTTCCGTATTCTTTTCACGTTCAAGTGCAACTTTCAGGACATCAGTGGCAACAGCTCCCTTTTGAATCACGGATGTTTCAACAATGCGTTCCATAACAGTCGTATCAATTTCCATCTCTTTTAATAAGGTTTCGGGAGTCACCTTGCCGTCATCGATCAAACTCTTGAGACGGTTTTGGTGTCCCACTTCTTCGCCGGCAAGTTGAACCAGCAGATCTTTTACCTCTTCGGCTTTACTGTCATTCGAAGCTCGTGTGTAAAACTCAAAACTTTCTTTTTCTATCTGAATGGCATATTCGATGATTTCTTTTACATTGAATATTTTCATCTTTGGCCTCACTTATTTAAAAATTTATCAATACCCTTAGCTGCGCGATGACCATCCGCGATAGCAGTAATGGCATCCGTACCACCGGCGATATCACCACCGATAAAGAGCCAAGGAATTGAACTTTGGCAGAAAGTACTTACTTTGATTTTACGTGTTTCTGTCATCTCCAATTTATCCTTTAAAATATCTGTCATATAATTGATATCCATACCCTGTCCGATAGCTTCCACAACCATATTAGCTTCAAAAAATTTGGTTTCATTATTATCAAAACGCGGATTGAAGCGACCATCCTCATCAAAAACCGATAGACAGCGAGTTACATTTAACCCTTTGATCTTTTCATTTTCGATTTTGATATCTTTCGGACCCCATGCAGGCTCAATAATAATATTTTCTTCACGGCTCTCCATAATTTCTTCCACATCAGCCGGCATGATATCTTCGCTTTCCAGAGATGTAAGGATTAACTGTACCTTTCCGTATTTCTGATTCTGTAAACGTGCTAAAGTTCTGGCAATATCCATAGCTACATTACCGCCACCGATTACAACGATCTTTTCCGCAACTTCAATGGTTTTACCTTCTGTGACCTTTCGGAGCAATTCAATCGCCTGAAAAACCATAGGATGGTCTGTTCCATCAACACGTGTAGAACGACCCTGATGAAGACCGGTAGCCGCGAAAACAGCATCATTATCTTTGTGAAGCTGATCAAGGCTTATATCTTTACCAATCCGGATATTGAAATGCATGTTGACACCAAGAGATTTGATATAATCAATATCTTTATCCAGCTGATCGTAAGGTAGGCGATATTCTGGAATACCGTAGCGTGTCATTCCTCCCGCTTTGGGCTGAGCTTCATATATATTTACTTCATATCCAAGCTGCACAAGGTAATAAGCGGCAGATAGTCCGCCCGGTCCGGCACCTATAATTGCAACTTTTTTATCCTTTTGTTCA
>CAYPTO010000295.1:0-2120 GCA_964413625.1 uncultured bacterium | reverse complement strand
GCAGGAGTGCATCGGTTTTGTGTAGTTTTTTTTCATAGATTTTCACCTCGCCGAATGGCGGGGTGTTTTATTTTGAAAATCAGATTTTTTTTTATTATTGCACAACAACCATCACATTTGTACAGAAAGTATTTCCGGAAAGTCGTATTGTATAAATTCCCGGACTTAAATTATAGTCAGATATATTTTTTGAAATAATATTTTTCCCTGTATGGACTGCATCTGAATTTAATAAGCCGACAATATATCTTCCGCTTAAATCATAAATCTCCAATTTTACTTGTTGTTTTTCTTCAAGAGAGAACTCAAAATATACAATATTTTTTATCGGGTTCGGATATGCTTTCAGCCTTTTTTCATTTTTATCGACTGAGGAAATACTGTTTGCTATATGGTCCTCATAAAATGTATAAGCTATTCCTCCTTTGTTGAACCATGACGCCGATAAATCATATTTGTCATAAACATAAGCATAACCGTTTGATTTTGCGGGATCATGCACAATAGGATTTCCGCCGGCATCAAAACCTGCAAGCATCATCAGATGTCCGGAATATAAAGGTTGTCCTACCGACATTGCTATTCTGCCTCCGTTTTGTAATACATCAAATGCATCGCTCCAAGTTCTGTAACGTGTTACAGCCCCTCTGAGACCATATTCTGATGCGTGAGTTACGGCACGAGGCCAACCACCGAAAATATCCCAATAAGGGTCATATGTTTTCAAAGCAAATTCATACGCATCAACATCTTTACCATAGCTTTTTATTATCATTGTTGTTGTAACCGGTGAGCATATTCTGCCTCCTATTTCATCATCCACATCATATTGATATATATGTTCGGTATCAATAAATATTTCACTCGGATTATCTGCTGTTATTGCTGAAATATCAATCGGATACTCTGTGTCACTTGCAAAAAATGCGATTTGTTTGAGTCGAGAAGAAGGTTCGTTCGTACTCGTTCTTTTAAAATTTATCCTGAATTGAAACGTGTTCACATAAGTGTTAAGTTTAATATAGTCAACATCTACATACCCACCGCTGAAGCTTGTTGAACCGTAACTCCATAAAAGTTTATTCCAGTAACCGACCGTAACCCAATTTGACCAATTATCATTTACAAAAAATCTCATTTCTGCTTTTACGGAAGATGATTCAGAAGGAGAAACAGCATTCCACGATGGTAAGCCTCTGTTAAATTCTTCATTCAGAGTGGTTGCCTGAAATGTGATTGTTCCTGACAGTTGTTCATTTTCTAAGACTAAATATTTTCCGTTATTGCTTATTACAATATTTGAAACACTTTCTGAAGCCTCAAGCAATGCTTGCGGTCCGTATATTTCGAAATACTGATCGGGATAATATTGTGCCGAGCTGACAAAACTTTCAAAAATAAAAATAATAAATAAGGCTTTCTTTAATATTGATGAGTATTTGTGCATTTTTAATATTTTAAAGATGAGTTCATTACGAAAAATAATTTAATAGTATGTATGAGCTCAGCCTAAAAAAACCTGTCAGGGTTTAGTAATTAAATAAAAATCAGCAATTTATCTTTTAACATTTAGCATATTCAACCCTGACAGGGTTCTTTTTTGCATAATTTACCTTTTTAGACCGCACTCATATATCAAATCCTTAGGTGATTGTATGACTTTGTTATAATGTATATAAAGGGAATCGTTTTAATACGAATAAATTATTTTTTCAGTATTTGTATATCCGTTGTATTTACAATTAATAATGTATAATCCCGGAGACAGATTCATTGATTGAAAATCAATTTTTGTACTTCCTGTATAAGTTGTTTCATAAACAAGAGTTCCTAAACTATTGTACATAGCAAGATTGACTTCTTTTGAGCTTGATAAATTTGATTCAATCGACAGAATATCTTTTACGGGATTCGGATACGTGTTGATATTGAAAGAAAAATTTGATAAATCCTCAGGAATACTTGTATAACCCAAGTCTAAATAATCAGAAATACCGTATAGAATTGCATAAGCCGTTTGATCATACAAGCCGGCAGAAGCACAATTCATATCTTCATAAGTTAAAGCCATTACATCTTCCTGATGATTTGTCCACCACCAGCTTTCAGGATATTGTCCC
>CAYPTO010000294.1:0-2128 GCA_964413625.1 uncultured bacterium | reverse complement strand
GCCCAGGCATCAGCGGCAGGTTTACACTTGGCATATGGATCTTCAACTGTTTCGGGTTCCGGTAGATGGGTGGAGTGTGCTCCGGTTTCTTGTACCATCTTTTTTAAGAATTCCGGGTTATCAAACATTGGACAGGACTGTAGCATATTTTTGTTAAATGGCTGATGTTTTTTATATTCTAAGAACAAAGGATCGTTTTTCAATGCTTCCAGTAAGGAAATATCATGAATATTATTTGTGGCATAATGAATAAATGCGCATGGTTCCACATCCCCACGGGCATTGATATGCAGATATTTCCGGCCACCGGCGATACAACCGTCAACATATTCCGTATTATGACGATGATAACAGCTTGAAAACCCAAAAGGAACCTTATGGGAATGCAAATGTTCCATTGCCCGCATACAAGCATCGTAAGTGCCATTACCTCGACGTTCATCGGTTTGTTCCCGTGTACCTTCAATACTGATAATCGGGATAAAATTTCCTAACGAATGAAGAGAAGCCGCAAAAGCATCATCAATCAGTGTTGCATTGGTGAAAGTTGCAAAAACAGCATCTTTATGCTTTTTTGCCAATTTTAACAAATCCGTTTTACGCATCAAGGGTTCCCCACCGGAAAAAAGAAATATATAGATTCCCATATCCTTGGCTTCCGTAATAATCCGATCCAATGTTTCCAGATCAAGATTATCGCTTTTCTGATAATCGGCGGCCCAACAGCCCTTGCAGTGCAAATTACAGGTCGAGATTGGATCAATAAGTAGTGCCAACGGCACGTTAATATCATATTTTTCACGCAGAGCTTGTGCTTTTTTTATAGCCTATCCAGCTTCCATTTAATACAAAATTTTCAATGATCTTTTCAACGATATGCGGTGCTAATTCTTTGAAAAAGCGCATAATAAAACGATAATGCGGAGAATGTATATCTTGCGCGGCTTCAGGGAATGCCTCTAATTGTTTTTTACTGGTTGCGTTCTGAGCAAATATTTCTGCCCATTTGGTAAGTCGAAGTAAATTTTTTTCGGGATTATTATGGATATAGCGAAAACCTTGTTGTAATAGTGTAGTCGAAATTAGATTACTCATATAATTACCTCCTGTTCTCGGACCGGCCGTGTAATTCCATTCAGGATCATTTGAATAGTATTTTCATCAATTGGAATATCGATGGTTCCTCTTAAAATAAACGATTCTAAAAGAGCATAAAGAACATAAGTCATTTGTTCAATATCGTGATGAATAAATTCACCCTGCTCAATACCCTGTTGAAGTAAAGTGCTAAATGATTTACTGATATATTCTGAAAATTCTTCTATGCAACGATCATGATTTTTGCCTTCCCGGCGAAGTGATACAAGATATTCGGTGACAACACTCATCAATTTGGCGATCTGTTCATCTTCATAAAATATATTTGTAAACATGTGGACAATTTTTTCTGAGACAGATATGGTTTTGTTGAATAATTTAGTTTGTATGATTTTATCAAATTTATGGATTGTATAATGCATCATTGCATTCAAAATTTCTTCGCGATTTTTAAAATAGCTGTATAAGCTGGATCGCCCCATTTCTATCGAATCTGCAATATTTTTCATACTGCTTTGTTCTATACCACGTCCATAAAAGGTATTGATCGCGGCAAGTATAATTTCTTCTTGTTTCTTTTTTTTGTTAACAATTTTTGGCATTTTGTCCGTATATTTTTTTATCGACACAAGTGTCGATAAAAAAATATATACTTTAATTTTCAACATGTCAATGATTATTTTTCTTGACATATTATACTCAATAAAATGATACGGGTGAAAACCCAGAAAGGAATAATCTAACTCTGGGATTAAGGAGATATAAATTTCATTATCCGTTTAATTTTTGTATTATATTATGAAATCAATATTATATGATCACAAAAGGAAAACTATGAAAAAGAATATTGCACTGGTTCTTTCCAGCGGGGGCGCAAAAGGATTCGCACATGTGGGTGTAATTCAGGCTTTGGAACGTCACGGCTTCAATATCACCTCCGTAGCCGGTACTTCCATGGGTTCTTTGGTCGGCGGCTTATATGCCACCGGTGAACTGAATAATTTTCTTAAATTCATCGATACCCTGGATA
>CAYPTO010000293.1:0-2130 GCA_964413625.1 uncultured bacterium | reverse complement strand
TTCCTGGCTGGTTCTTTTTATATCCCTTGGGGCTATATTTATTTGGTTAATTGTCTGGTTTCTGTTATTTAGGAAAGATATTATCGATAGTCGAGGGTTTTCTGCCAAGAAAAAGTAATTGTAAATTGTTGATTTGAGATTTTTATTTAGTAATTATCCAATATTTGCAATCCACGATCAACGATCTAAAATAAATATTGAAAGTTGACTGCTACACACCGGTAGCTGACAGTCAAATATGAGGAAATCTATGAAACGTACATTCTTTATTATATTATTGTTTTTTACATTCAATACAGGATTTGCGCTTGAGATATCCCATGCGGAACCACCAAACTGGTGGAACAATATGGAACATGATACTCTTAAGATACTTGTCTATGGAGATAATTTTACGGGCTGGCAAGCAAATATTAGATCTAAAAATGTTAAATTGCTTCATAAAACATCTTATCCCGATTCTCACTATTACGGACTAACGTTAAAGGTCAAGAAAGCGGGGGATTTTACGATCGACTTCAACCATTCTACCGAAGATGTGACGGTAAAACTGCTTTATTCCATAAAAGAACGAAAACCCTATGCGATCAAAAGTATTGACGGTTCTGATGTTGTCTATCTTTTAATGCCGGATCGATTTGCCGACGGCGATAAAAATAATAATGATATTCCGGGACATCAAGATCCTGTCCGTCCCGACCATCGGTGGGGGAGGCGTGGCGGTGATATCCGGGGAGTTATAGATCATTTGGATTATCTTGAGGAATTGGGTATTACGGCCCTATGGATGACCCCGATTTACGAAAATAATTATATTAACTGTTACCACGGTTATTCACCAACGAATTCCTATGAGATCGATCCGTTTATGGGAAATTTTGATACATATCATGAGCTTGTGGAAGCCTGTCATGCACGAGGTATCAAAGTTATCCAGGACCATATCGTCAATCATATTGCACCCACGCATCCGCTGGCTATCAATCCGCCTTCACCCGAGTGGCTTAACGGCAGTATAAATGAACATGAATCATGTAATTACCGGATTTTGGATATTACCGATACTTACGGCACTTCTGAAAAGCATACATTTCCTGTTAAAAGTTGGTTTGCGGGGTATCTGGCAGATATGAATATGGCGTATCCCGATGTAGTGGATTATTATATTTATCATGCAATATGGTGGATAGAGACCATGAAATTGGATGGCATCCGGGAAGATACCTATGCATATTCCGACTTGAAAGGATTAAGTCGCTGGGGCAAGGAACTAAAACGGGAATATCCCGGTCTTTTTCTCCTTGGTGAGATTATGGATTTTGATCGCACACGGCTATCTTATTATTTTAACGAAGGACAAAAGAATTATTTATCCTCTATCGCTGATTTCGGCCTTTCATCAGAGATCTATCAATTGATAGTAGAAGACAAGCCCATTAATGATTTTTATCATGAAATAGCGAATGATTTTATTTATCGGGAGCCGAATATGATGCTGACTTTCATGGATAATCATGATATGGGCCGTTTTTACTCGGCGGTTCACAGTGATCTTCAAAAATATTTTAATGCGTTTACACTGCTTTTTGGCATGAGGGGAATACCTCAGTTATATTATGGAGATGAAATTGGCATGTCGGGAGGCCATGATCCCTTAAATCGGAACGAATTTCCGGGTGGTTTTGCGACATCGCAGCACAATGCTTTTGTCAAAGAGGGACGAAGCGAGGAAGAAAATCGTATTTTTAAGCAGTTTAAAGCTTTTATAAAGGTGAGGAAGGATTATCCGGAAATATTTGACGCCACGATGGTCCATGACTTACAGCATGATATTTATTTGGTTGGACGGAAAGACGCAAAAAGCGGGGATGCGCTTTTATTTGCTTATAATTCAAGTAGAAAAACACAAGATGCCGATTTTACAAATATTCTAAAAGGCCGATTTAATACCTACATAATGATTAAAGCGCCGGTCAAAGGTGATATCAAGATCGATCTTAATAAAAATTCTTTTGTTCTACCCGGAAATGAATCAATGATGATCATTCTGAAATAGTTGATGATCTTAAAATTGAGATCATGCATTTTCGCTAGATGATTTTTAACAAATTACACGAAAATTAAAATAAA
>CAYPTO010000292.1:0-2145 GCA_964413625.1 uncultured bacterium | reverse complement strand
TTTCAATGAAACACTGAACGGTCATATAAACGATAACAAAAAATTTGATAAATATAGAAGAGATATCTGGAGGAAAAACAGATGAAAAGAATAACAAGTATTTTGTTAATGGTCATGTTAGCTTTATTTGTTTCATGTACAAATAATGATAAACCTAATTCTACTAAAAAAAATGTAGAAATTGAAAGTTATAAAATCATTGCTCAGGGATGGGGTGAAACAGAGGAAAAAGCTTTGCAAGATGCCAAAGATGATGCATTAAGACAATTCGGTTTCAAAGTTATTGAGAAAGATGGTAAACATGAATTGATACCGGCAGGTAAGATCTTGAAGCACAAGATTTTGAGCTCATCATCTGAAGAGATCGGAAAAGACGAACTTTGGTGGGATATTGAGATCGAAGCTGAGTTGGCTAACATTTAATGCAGATTAAACTGAATTCAAAACAACAGGAAGCTGTCGATCATTTAGATGGTCGATTACTTATTATAGCAGGTGCTGGTAGTGGCAAGACAAGAGTTCTTGTTGAAAGAATAGCGAATATTATTTTATCCAAAAAAGCTACCCCCAGTGAAATTGTTGCCGTAACTTTTACAAATAAAGCCGCAAAGGAACTAAAGAACAGAATTATTCAAAGAGTTGGAGATTTTGGCAAAATGGCAATTGCAGGTACTTTTCATTCTATTTGTGCAGGTATCTTAAGACAATATGCTGAACGAATAGGATATACTTCCAACTTTGTTATCTATGATTCTGCCGATACTTACAAGGTCATTAAGAACAAGATTAAAGAAATGAACTTAGATCCATCAAGTTTTCCCTATAAAAAGATCGCACATATAATCTCAAAAATGAAAAACAAGCTTGTATATCCAGAAGATTATAATCCTGAAACAGATATAATATTTCATTCAAAAATAAAGGATATATACAAAATTTACCAAGAAGAACTTGAAAAGTGTAACGCATTTGACTTTGACGACCTTATCTGTATGACAATAAAGCTCTTCCAAGCTAATGAAGATATATTATTTGAGTATCAGAACAAGATCAAATATATTTGTGTTGATGAGTATCAAGATACGAATTTTGTGCAGGATCTATTGATAAAAATGCTTAGTGAACTTTATGGAAATCTTTGTGTTGTCGGAGATGAAGATCAGTCCATATACGGTTGGCGAGGAGCTGATATTAACAATATCTTAGATTTTAAGAAGAAATTCAAACGGTGTAAAGTCATTCAACTAGAGGAAAATTATCGCAGTACGACCAATATTCTAAATATTGCAAATACTGTTATTGCAAAGAATACTCAGAGACTTGGCAAAAAATTGTTTACTAACGCAGACATTGGTAATAAAGCTATTATGATATCATCTGACTCAGATATAGAAGAAAGTGATAAAATCATAGATATTGTCGGCAAAATGGTTAAGAAAGGAACTAAGCTGGAAGATATATGTATTCTATACAGAACAAATTCTCAAAGTCGTTTGCCGGAAGAGAATTTACGAAAGAACGCTCTGCCCTATGTTATAGTTGGTGGTACAAAATTCTACGAAAGAAAAGAGATAAAAGATATAACCGCCTATTTAAAATTATTATTAAACCCTAAAGACAATGTTTCATTTGAAAGAATTGTGAATTTTCCTCCGAGAGGAATAGGAAAAACAACTTTGGAGAAGATCAGACATTACGCTTTTTCTGAGGATATAACATATTTTGAAGCTCTGAAAAGAAATGAAAACATCTCTATACTGCCCGATGCTTCAAGAAAAAAGATCAATAAATTTTTAGAATTCTACGATACGGGTATAGAGAATCTGTCTAAAATGGATGCGGAAGAATTATGTGAGTTTGTACTTGTCGAATCAGGTCTTAAAAAGTACTATACTTTAGACGCAGAAAAAAATGACTCTGATAAAAAGACAGATAACCTATATGAATTTCTTGCAAGTATCTCTGAATTTGTAGCAAATGAAGAAAAAAATTCTCTTAGAGATTTTTTAGAGTCCGTATCGCTACTCTCTGACATTGATTCGTATAATAACAATGAAAATAGTATTACCTTAATGACTGTTCATTCAGCAAAAGGATTGGAATTCGAAAATGTGATTATCATAGGGTTGAACGATGGCCTCTTCC
>CAYPTO010000291.1:1347-2154 GCA_964413625.1 uncultured bacterium | reverse complement strand
TCAAGGCCGACTCGATAATGTACTAGCCGAGATTAACTTTTTTATTTTCCATATTATCTCCTATACCTTTTCTTCTTCTGTTTTGAAAAGATTATCAGTATCAGCAGAACAGCCAGACTTCCCAAAATATTGATTAAGTTTTTAGACATATTGATATCCGCTCTATAAATATTTTTCAATTTGTTCCTCGAGCATTTATATAATTAATTTAAAGATAAAAACGCATTACTAAGAGAATTAATATTAAAAAAGCAATTATTGAAATAATAGTTTGAATTCAAACCAATATGGTTATATTCGGTATATGAAGAAAATACAAGAAGATCATCAGCCGTCTATCGGGAGAGCTATCGGAAGATTGTCCCGCTCGGCGCACAGCTATTTTCAACACCGACTTCGGGAGATCGGACTCGGTCACGCCCAGGTTTTAACATTACATTATATCAGCCGACATGACGGTATTAATCAGAACGAACTTTGCGGCCATCAGCACTTGGATAAATCTTCGCTGACCTCTCAACTGAAAAAACTGGAGGCGAACGGTTATATTATTCGTAAGTCCGATCCGACGGACCGGCGGGCCAAAAGGGTCTTTATTACTAAAAAAACACAAGCGATCCAAGATGATCTGCATGCTGTCTTTGCCTCTTGGAGTCAGATACTGCTGGAAGGATTTGACAATAAAGAACGTGATGCTATTTTTTTGCTTTTGAACAAGATGCAGGAGAATGCAGGAAAAGAAATTAAAAAATTGAGAGAACATGAAACGACGGAATAAGAATCTTACAGAAGGCAATATCAAAAAAC
>CAYPTO010000291.1:0-1337 GCA_964413625.1 uncultured bacterium | reverse complement strand
AAACAATTGTTCTCCTTGGTCTGGCCCATGTTATTTGGTATGATTGGAATGGTGATCTTCAATTTGGCGGACACTTATTTTCTAGGACGCCTCGGCGTTAAGGAATTGGCCGCGATCAGCTTCACCTTTCCCGTCGTCATGTTCATCAACAGTTTATCGCAGGGGATCGGGGTCGGAACAAGCTCCCTGATCTCACGGAATATTATCGTAACGGATCGCAAGACCGTAAAAATGATGGCCAGCCGCGCCTTATTTCTGGGTTTGTTGGTAGTGGTGATCTTTGTGATCATTGGTCAGTTCACAATCCGCCCGCTTTTTACCGTTCTTGGAGCAAGTGGAGATACCCTTGATGCTGTCGTCTCCTATATGCGGATCTGGTATTTTGGCGTGCCTTTTGTAGTCTTCCCCATGATCGGCAACCATATTGTCCGGGCGACGGGGGATACTTTCATGCCCGGGATGCTAATGCTGACATCCTCAGTGGTAAATATAATTTTGGATCCTTTGATGATCTTTGGAATTGGCTTCTTTCCCAAGATGGGGATCCAGGGTGCCGCATTGGCAACGGTCATCGGACGAAGCGTCAGTTTTGTGTTCATCCTGATCATTCTGATCAAAAGGGAAAAACTCCTGACCGTCTATCTGGGTCGCGTCAAAGATATTTTGAAAACCTGGGAACAGATCATTTACGTGGCGGGTCCCGCGGCATTAGCCATGTTGATCGCTCCGTTGTCCATAGGGTTCATCACCAGGCTTTTGTCCGGCTACGGCAAGGAAGCTGTGGCGGCTTTCGGTGTCGCCTCACGTGTGGAAATGTTCGCTCTTATGGTTATAGCTTCTCTCGGGTCGGTCCTGATCATTTTCATCGGACAGAATTTCAGCAAACAAAAATTTGGACGGATCTTTGCAGCACTGAAAATTGCCTTTATTTTTTCCATAGCTTGGGGAGTTGTGATCTTTGCTATTCTACTGTTCTTGAGAAAACCAATCGCTTCAGTATTTACGGATAATATAAACGTAATCAGTATAGCTGCATCCTATTTTCTGATCGTCGGTTCCAGCTATGGGTTTCAGGGACTGGTCATGTTGAGCACAGCCAGTTTCAACGGACTCAATAAACCATATCCATCGGCCGCATTCTCCATTATCCGCATGATGGTTCTTTATGTACCGCTAGCTTGGATCGGTTCAAAATTCTTTGAATTGAAGGGTATTTTTTGGGCTGGATTTACGGCTAATATCATTACCGGGATACTGGCTTTCGGCTTCCTTTACAAGTCGGTATCTAAAATGGACGGCAGATGTTTGAAGATATCGTGAGCGGCTGGGTCGAAAAG
>CAYPTO010000290.1:0-2155 GCA_964413625.1 uncultured bacterium | reverse complement strand
TCTTAGATCTTCAAAGATATATTTTGTTCAGTCAACCTTGACTGATAATAATACAAGTGCCGATTCTTCGGCGGTTTTATATATTAATGATACAAGTGACCCATCTCTTATTTTAAATTCAATTCTTTGGAATCCGGGTGAATATGAAATTGAACTAAGTAATTCTGATATCGAAATTTCTCACTCAATTTTAGATGGTGCACAAACGGAAATGTTAGATCGAGAAGGAAATAACGATATTGAATTAACCAATGTTCTTGATTCCAACCCTCTGTTTGGAATAAATTATTCTCTTTCCGGCGGTTCGCCCGCCATCGATCAAGGCGTCGCATCTTATACACGTAATGATAAGTATCTGATTAATTATACACCTGCCGAGTACGCCGGGAGTGCGCCCGATCTTGGCTATTGGGGCGCTTTCCCAAATGTTTATTTTACATTGGAGTCCATTGAAAGCTCTCTGACGAATTACCCCGAATCCTATTCTTTGCTTCATGCTTTTCCCAATCCTTTCAATCCCCGAACAACCTTGGAATTTACATTAGATGTGCCGGGCAATACCGAAATTTGCATTTTCAATATACGCGGTCAATTTATTCAAAAAATTTTAAAGCGTGAACTCACATCCGGTACATATCGTTTTATTTTTGATGCTTCGCATCTTACCTCCGGTATATATATTTGCCAATTAAAACAAGATGGCCTTTCGCTTTCTACACAAAAATTACTTTTGGTGAAATAATGTCGATCATTAATCATTATGACACAATTGCGGCAATCTCAACCCCACCGGGTGTCGGGGGCCTTGCAGTTATTCGTTTATCCGGGGAAAAAGCATATGAGATTGCGCTAAAAGGTATCAAAATCAATAATCTTTCTGTTCGATATGCTCATTTTACTCAGGTTTTGGACCCGGAAACGAATGAGATCATTGATGATGTTGTTGTAACATATTTCAAATCACCGGCATCATATACCGGGGAAGATACAGTGGAGATCTCATGTCACGGCGGTTATGTGGCGGCTCCCGCCATATTGGCGCTTTATTATCGACTCGGTGCTCGCCCGGCCCTACCGGGAGAATTCACACGACGTGCATTCGTGAACGGTAAAATGGATCTTTTGCAGGCCGAGGCGGTTGCGGATCTTATTCATGCCGTTTCTGATAGCGGCAAAAAAATCGCAAGCAGGACTCTGGCGGGTAAATTATCCCAAAAGGTAGAAAAACTGCGCAATGAACTCACAGATATTGCCTCAATTCTTGAATTGGAGCTGGATTTTTCAGACCAGGAAATCACCACATTCAATAAAGATGATCTTTTAAACAATCTGAATCTGACAAGAGAAAATCTTATTTCGCTTTCAGAATCTTATTCCGGTGGAAAAATCCTTCGAGAGGGTGCGCTGGTGCCTATCGCAGGGCGCCCTAATGCCGGCAAATCATCTATATTAAACGCTTTGCTTGAAGAAGAACGGGCAATTATTTCACACATCCCGGGAACAACTCGTGATACTATTGAAGAATCTTTTGTTCACAAAGGTCTTGTTTTTAGATTGGTTGATACGGCCGGATTAAGAGATACAAATGATCCTATAGAAAAAATTGGTGCCGAGAGAGCCCGAATAACGCTTGATAAAGCGGATCTGATATTATTGATCGTTGATCTGTTGGATACTGATGATCTAACGTTTGAAAATAATTTTTTGAATACATATTCCCATATTCCCATTATTGTCGTTTACAATAAAATGGACCTTTGTTCTGATGTCCCTTTTCTAAAAGCCGAAAATTCCTTAAGTATTTCAGCTCTAAATCACAGCAAGATCGGCGAGCTTGCAAAACTAATGTCGGATTTACTGCAAAAAACTTATCAACTTGGCGGCAACACCATTGCAATAACAAAACAGCGGCATAAACGCGCTCTTCAACAAGCTGTCAATGCTTTAGATCAAACGATCAGCGCTTTAGCCGATGGTCTTTCAAATGAATTCCTTTCTTTTGATATCCGCGATGCAATATCGGCACTAGATGATATTACGGGACATACCACATCAGAAGATGTTCTGAATAATATATTTGATCATTTTTGTGTTGGAAAGTAATTCAACAAAACTGAATTCAAATCTTTAATTTTTTTACTTTAATTTTTTGTCT
>CAYPTO010000289.1:0-2195 GCA_964413625.1 uncultured bacterium | reverse complement strand
AACCAAGATCGGTCAATTTATTCGCCGCTTCAGGTTAGATGAAATTCCCCAATTGATAAATGTGCTGAAAGGGGATATGAGTATTATCGGGCCGCGACCCGATATGCCGAAACTCACAGAGCAATTGGAAAAACAGATTCCACTCTATCGGCATCGTATGAAAGTGAAACCGGGTATCACAGGCTGGGCACAAATTTCAGTTCCTTATCCCCAAACCCTTGAAGAAGTGATCCGAAAATTCAATTGCGATATATACTACATAGAAAATATGTCACTAAAGTTAGATCTTAAGATCATGTTGAATACCGTTACGATCATGTTCTCAGGTTCGGGAACTTAAGGAAATCGATATGTCGATAAGTCGATAAGTCGATGGGTCGATATGTCGATAAGTCGATGGGTCGATAAGATGATAAGTCGATGGTTGATGATTGCCTGACTTAACTTCTTAACTTCTTGCCCTCTAAACCTTTAAACCCCTTAACCTTCTAACCTTCTTATCCCATTTTTTTCTTGCCATTATACATAATTAATGACTATATTTTTCGACGGAGCGTATGAAAATGAGAAAGTTACATCTAATAGCAATGATACTTCTTGTCCTGAGCGGCAGTATGCTCTTTGCATGGGATGGATTTAATTATGTGGTCGCAAATGAATATAAATCAGGTATTCGTGTTGACTGGCAGGCAAAAGATGAACACAGTGTAAATTACTATGAAATTTACCGCTCACGTTCAGATAGTAATATCTTGGATAAACGCGCCTCTGTTACCGCACTGGGTGACGGAGCTTCTTATACTTTCCAGGATGATAATATTTTCTCAAAATCTACTGAAACGGGAAATTACAAATTTGATTATTATGTCCGTGCTGTTATGAAAGATGGTAGCTATAAAAACTCTGATGTGGTACAGGTTTCTTTGACAAGTCTTGGTGTTACCCAACAAACATGGGGAAGTATCAAGGCAATGTTTAGGTAGTAAATAATGGATATGAATTGCAGGACGGTTTTAGACCGTCTTTTTTTTTATTTCATACCAATAAAAATTAACTAAAACATCCCAACATGTCATCCCGGAAAAGTTGCCAGCGGCAAGTTTATCCGGGATCTCATATAATGATCACTCAGCTCAATTGGAGATTTCTCCACTGCGTCCGGTATCTGTCAACCGACGGACACTGAACTTCGGTTGAAATGACATTATTTATATTTATCTCACCAAAATCTGTCATCCTGATCCGCCGGCTGGCGGAGAAGGATCTATTCATGATTTAGTGTTTAGCACTATGAATAGATCTTTTCCACCTACGCCAAGGTTTGGGTGGACAGGTGACTACGTTTACTCTCCGCCCCGATTTTTCGGGGTGACGAAGGAGAGCTCAAGATGACACATTCTTTCTTAGTGCTCATCTTCTCAGCGCTCAGCGCTTATTCCTAAACCTTAAACCACTAAACTTCTTTTCATTTAGCTTGTTTCCCTAAATTCTTCTATATTTCACTTATGATAAATCGAATTAAAAAGAACAAAATCACCATTTTTTTAATAATAACACTAAGTGCTTTAAGCCTTTTGCAAGCTGAGCCTATTAAACCAATAAGCATTGCTCGATTAAAGTACGATGGGGGTGGTGATTGGTATAGTAATCAGGGATCACTTGAAAATCTTATGCGTTTTATTGAAAAAAACACCGGAATAGATATGGCTGAACGTCAAGCAGTTGTCGAACCGGGTTCACCGGAGCTTTTTCAGTATTCCTATTTATATATGAACGGACATGGGAATATTCATTTCAGTGATAATGATATTCGAAGACTTAGACATTATCTTGAAAATGGCGGTTTCCTTCATGCGGATGACAACTATGGAATGGATCATTCTTTCCGGCGTGAAATAAAAAAAATATTTCCGGATAAAGATTGGGTAGAACTTCCCTTTGATCATCCCATTTATCATCAAAAATTTGACTTTCCCAAAGGTCTGCCGAAGATCCATGAACACGACAATAAGCCGGCTCAGGGATTGGGCATATTTTATCAGGGAAAATTGGTAGTGTTTTATACTTATGAATGCGACCTCGGAGACGGGTGGGAAAATGAAGAAGTTCATCATGACCCCGAAGCTCTACGAGAGGCTGCCTTGCAGATGGGTTGCAATATATGCCCTGGATTGCAGGGTTAATGCCAAGAAATG
>CAYPTO010000288.1:0-2200 GCA_964413625.1 uncultured bacterium | reverse complement strand
ACTCAATAAACGCATTGCAATACCTTCTTGAGACATCTCAAGTGAAAAGAAGCCAACATTGGCATTGTAGTCTAAAGACATATTGCGCATCATGGATAAGGCAAGAGCGGTTTTACCCATTGAAGGTCGTCCGGCAATAATAACCAGATCTGCCTTTTGAAAACCGTTTGTTATATTGTCAAATTGTTTAAATCCGGTCGGGATACCCACGACATCACCATGATGATGAGATAGGGATTCAATATGTTCAACCGTAGTATGCAGAATATTTTTCATATCCACAAAATCCCGGGAAGCACTATTCTCTCTCAATTGAAAGATCTGCTGCTGTGCCTTATCAAGGATCTCATCTGTTTCTTCGGCTTCGGAAAATGCACTTTCGATCATCTCGTTCGAGGTTGATATAATGGTCCTGAGGATATATTTTTCTTTAACAAGGTTAGCATAATATTCAATGTTCGCGGCAGACGGAACACGGTTGATCAGATCTGCAATAACAGCCGGTCCGCCAGTATCATCAATGAGTTTTAATTGATTGAGTTTTTCTACAACGGTCAATTGATCAATGGGTTTATGCTCTGTATATAGGTCTTTCATTGCACGGAATATGAATTTATGAGCATCAAGATAGAAGCAATTTTCATTCAATAATTCCAATGCACGACTTGCTGCCATTTCTTCCTGCATCATAGATCCCAAGACTGCTTTTTCTGAATCTATAGATTGCGGGGGAATGCGTGTTATATCTTGTTTGTCTGCCATAATTTCCTCGAAAAACATTGTTATATCTTAAGTTAATTTAGAAAAGTTATAAATGAAAGTGAAATACGATTAATAATTGAAAAATATAGATTTGCGGGTGGAATATGATGTGGATAAATGAAATTTTTGGGTGGATAAATTCATGGTAAAAGGAAAGAATATTGTAGGGACGACTCGAGAGCCTCCCGTACATTTATATTTCTTTGTCAGTTCCAATAATCTGACCTTTTCCTTTTCGGTCAGACTATCATAACTATACCATCCGGCTTTTTTCCTTATCTTTTTTCATTACTAACATAGTGGGGAACATGAATATGAAGGTCAGAAGAAAGAAAAGCAGTTCGAAAAGGACATTGCTTCCTTTTGCCGGTTTGCCTTTAAGTCTGCTGATGACCGCATCCCAAGTATTACCGAACAGATTCCCGAAAAAGATTATCCTGATAACAAGTATGATATGTTTTGCTGTTTTTTTGCCGTAATGATCAAATAATTTCTTTGTCATTTCAGGATCGGGATGACGGTCGGTCTCGGCATAATGCTGGGCGTATAATAGAGCCATTAGTTCGTATTCATCGGCATCTGCCTGGAATTGCAGACTCATCATATTCTTAATTTCATCTTCACTGATCCCGCTGTCTACCGCTTGTTTTGCATGGAACCAGGAACAATAAACGCATCCGTTGACGGCGGTGGTTACCGCCATGATCTTTTCGATAAATGCTTTGCCGATATGTTTATCTTTAAATGCCCCTATGATTCCCGGGCTGTGCCATATCAGAAATCCAATATCAGTGAAAAAGCGGCCAGGAGAAAATACTTTTTTTTTAAATTTGTTTTTCATGCTCATATGTACTTTCTCCAAAAATGATAGTGGTTTATTTTTTTACAATCTATTTGGGAAAGAAATGTCACTGTTTCTTTTTATATTTCCCCGTCAACTCAAGTAGATGTATTTTTTCTTCTTCGGTCAGACTATCATAGCCTTTTGCAGAAATACGATCCATCAGTTCGTCAAGTTTTTTTTCTTCACTGTTTTTTGTGTGATGGATCTTAGGTTTTTTGGTAAAATCTTTGGTCTTGGATTTCCAGTGAAAAGTGATCTTTTTTCTTGGTCCTTTTTTTCGTCTTTGTTGATACCAAAGAAGGTAGAGGTAGCCAAAGATCATACCCGATAGGTGAGTGATATGTGCAACACCGTCCCCACCGCCGCCAATGGATGAGAATAATTCAATGGCAGCAAAGATCATGACAAAATATTTAACCTTGATCGGGATCAGGAAATTGAGGTAAACAATGCGATTAGGATACATCAGGGCAAAGGCAAGAAGCAGTCCGTAAATGGCTCCCGATGCCCCTATAATCGGTATTTGCGATGCGGGTTGAATAACGGCCGATAAGATACCGGCACCAACTCCGGAGATAAAATAGTATTTTAAAA
>CAYPTO010000287.1:0-2214 GCA_964413625.1 uncultured bacterium | reverse complement strand
TGATTGATTTATTAGTAATCATTTTTAGGATAAGAAACACGGAATAATACTTATTTAATACAATTCAATAAATATCAAGGAGTTGTTATATGAGGCTAAAATGGATATTAGTAGGACTCTTGTTCACTTTAGGCATATCTTTTGCCGGTACAACAGGGAAAATATCCGGATATGTTTATGATTCGGAAACAGGAGCTCCTTTACTCGGAGCAAATGTATTGGTCCGGAACACTTTATTGGGTGCAGCTACAAATGCTGACGGATTTTTTGTTATTTTAAATATTCCTCCCGGTGAACATGATGTTATGGCAACGTATATTGGTTATGCAACAGTTCAACAAACCGGCGTATTGGTAAATATTGATCTGACGACACCACTTAACTTCAATTTACAGGTTGAAGCCTTCAAGGGTGAAGAGATCATTGTTACGGCAGAACGCAAACCGGTACAAGTTGACATTGCATCAAGTCAGGTAAATATAAGTAAAGATGAGATCAAGGATCTTCCGGCAACAAATATTGGCGATGTAGTAGGCATGGAAGCCGGAATGAGCGGATTATCGGTTCGTCAAGGTGATCTTGATGAAACAACACTACTTGTTGACGGTTTGGCAATGAAAGATAGCCGAACAGGGAATCCGATCTCAACTATATCATTATCATCTATTGAAGAGATCATGGTTCAATCGGGTGGTTTTAGTGCCGAATACAGTGACTTGCAGTCCGGTGTTGTCAGTATTGTCACAAAAGAAGGTAGCTCTGAAGATTATAATTTGAACGTCAATGTAAAATATAGTCCATACGCACCTAAGAATTTTATATTTACAGATATCAGTGGGAATGAGATCTCTTCTTTGTATGATGAAAATTCAGTATTCCTTCGTCCATATCTTGACGATGATGTGTGTTGGACAGGTACAGCGAATGGCGCCTGGGATCTATTAACCCAGGGTGAATATCCTGATTTTGCAGGTTGGAATGCTGTTAGTCAAGGTTTGATGAGTGATGATAATCCCAATAATGATCTTTCGCCCACTGCTTTGCAAGAACAATTCAAATATCTTGTTCGTCGTGGTGATGACTTTTATGAAAAGTTGATTCCCGACTATAATCTTGATGTAGGTTTAAGCGGACCTGTTCCTTTTGTATCAGAGCAATTGGGAAAGTTACGTTTTTATACAACCTTAGTTACAAATCAGACTGCATATTTGCAGCCATTAGCAACAGATAAATATAATGACTGGACATGGACAGGCAAAGTTACTGCCGATTTAAGCCCTAAAATGAAGCTTAATTTGTTTAGTATGCAGAATAAATATTTTGGTACTGCTACGAGCTTGTCCGGTACCCCCGGAGTCTATACTTCCGGTTCCGGAGCTATCAATGGTGGTTGGTCTATGTCGCGTCTGTTCTACCCGAACTATTATGGGCTGACACAGCGCTACAACCAGATGTATGCCGCAACATTAAAAAATATTGTGAATGAAAGAACTTTTTGGGAGGGAAGTGTTGAGTATTCATCGACAGCTTATAACAGTCATCCCGGTGAAGCTCGCGATACAACGACTCAGGATATTTTTGCAGGTGTTGACGGTGTTAACCTTTTTATGGATGAAAAACCTTATGGTTTTTGGACTATCAATGACGTTACATATGCCAGTACTAACTTTTTTACCGGTTATGTACAATGGCCTTACGATAGTACCAAGACCTCTCATTTACAGGCAAAATATGATATAAAATCACAGATCAATGACAGAAACGAGGTAAAGGGCGGTGTTCAGATCCAAACTTGGAATTACGACATGAATTATGGCTCATATCGCTCATTGTCTGCTTCCGCAGCTACAAATACTCTTTGGTCTCAAAATCCTTTTCAATTAGATGCCTATATTACGGATAAAATTGAATATGAAGGATTTGTTGCTCAAGTCGGTCTGCGCGGCGAATACTGGGATCCGAATTGTATGTGGTACGATATGGATTCATTACAGTGGTCAGAGGTATTTCTGAGCGACCTGTATAAGCCTTATGCTTTAGATGATTCTCTTGAAGCGGCTACTTTCCCAACACGGAAAACGAGAGGTCAATTTCACTTAATGCCGCGTATTGGTATTTCGCACCCTATTACTGAAACATCTAAATTATATTTTAACTATGGTCACATGTACCAAAAAATGGATCCGGATTATTATTTCCAGATGCGTCGGAGAA
>CAYPTO010000286.1:0-2226 GCA_964413625.1 uncultured bacterium | reverse complement strand
CAGAAGGCAATAAAGGAGGCAGTGGGCGAGTCAGGAATTTGCAAGCGGGCCTTACTCAGCACGGGAGAGATTACCCCGCCTTGAGACGTTCCTTTCTCAGGATAGATGATTTCAGCGCCCTCAACTACACCGGCCTTTAACCACTTGCCAATTAATCGAATGATGCATCCATCATTTACTTTTCGATGGATAGCCTGACGAAGCAGCTCGCGATCAACGTTATCAAATAATCCTGTAACATCTGAGCTTATAATGTTCCTTACGCCTCTTATTCTCAATGGTTTGGCTATCGCGCGTTTGCATACGCTATGGTCGTTGGTATCGATAGATTTTCTATTTCTAAATTTAGAAGGTGTAATGATTCCCTGCTAGCGTCCAAATCACTTAGAATGCTGGATTTTGTGTCTTTAAATATGTCTTTCAAGCCATTAAATAACCTGTAATAATAGCTAATCCCTTCCTTGAGATTCTTTGCAAAAGCTAACAAATACTTTTCTTGCTTATTTGTCATGGAAACTCTCGTTTCCTCTATTTTGTTTCTTAGAAAATCAATGTAGAGTTTCAGTTCTTTCATAAACATATTTGGACGATCGGTTCTTGTGATCATATTTGATCTACCGTAAATATGATCGGTGATTTCTTTTAAACTCATTATTTTTGAGAAATACGCCATGTTCGGGCCTGGGCAAATTGAAACTCCATCTCCTTCAATTTTGTTATCTAAATTATTTACTAACAAAGCAGATGTTCCTAAACCGACACAAATGCATGTTTTTTCAACAATTTTATCATATGCAGTTTGATACTCTTTAGAAGTAAGCTTTTTTTTATCAAGTTCCCTTAATTTCAAATATTGGTATTGTCGTGAAGCTGTGCAAATATTTCTTTCCGTAAACTCGTTATTTAAAACAGCATATCTTTTAGGGCAGGGACTTCCGGGTATTCCTTTATTTATTAATGATAGTTTTTGGATATCTTTGGTATTCCCCTTAAGATTATTGAAAAGAACACCCAAGGGAGAAATATTACTTAAATATAAATCATCTTCCCTGGCTTCAATTAATTTATTTAAAGTGGAATTATCAACTGTCGTTGCTTCAGGCACCAGAAGAAAAGGAGTGCCCCATCCAACTGAATCAACTTGATAATGATCGATTAGAAATCGATGCTCTTCAGCCGTGCCGACGCCACCTTGAGCAGTAATTTTTACAGGTAATTCCGTTTTAAGTATTAAACCTTTTTTGTTGGAAAGCGCTTTAACAAATATTTTATGAATTTCATGAATTAATTCTTTTCGTTTATCCCTGAATTCAGCTAATATAGGGCCCATAAGATATCCATCTGATGCAAAAGCATGTCCGCCACAATTAAGTCCCGATTCAATTCTGTATTCTGAAACCCATAATCCTTTTTTAGCCAGAAATTTACCTTGAATCAAGGCAGATCTGTAATCACTGACTTTTAAAATAATTTTCTTATTTATTTTCCCGTTTTGATCAGGATAGAAATCTTCAAATTGTTTTAAATAGCCATACAATCTAGGGTTCATTCCGGCAGAAAGAACTATGGAAGAATTTAAGTCACTATTTGCATACCCTCTAAGCGCAGCATGAGCATCATTGTATTCTGCAGGTAATTTCTCTCCTTTAACGTAGTTTTCCTTATCAAGTTTGGTCATAATATTTACATCAATACTACCCATTGACAGGTTGTCTTTTATCCAGTTCCCTGCCTTATCCAAATCAAAATATTCTGCTTTTAATTTCTTGATTTTTTGTTTTATGGTAGAAGTGTCAGGTAACATATTGAAGTATTCTTTTATCTTATTGGTTTTTTCAATAGTAGCATTTTTTAATTTTTCAAACTTTTTTTCTGCTAAACTGTTTATTAGATTCAGATAGGAGGTAACCCTTTTTGCTCTGAAATCTTCGGTATTTTTAGTAATCTCATTATAAGGGATTGCATATTTTCCACAGTACATCTTTCTTAGCTTTTCAAGAAGAATGTCATCGACTAAAGAAATAACAGAATTAATTCCGTATTGAGAAACCTTTAATGGTGTATCAATGGTATATCCAATTCCCATAACAGGGATATGAAATGAATGTGTTTTTATCATATTTTATTTAATCCATAATATTTAGTGGTTGATAATGATTATGGCAACCGTTCTAGGAGGCTGTCCGAGAATGCCCTTTTTCCCAAACTCTGCGTTATGCTCAAAAA
>CAYPTO010000285.1:0-2238 GCA_964413625.1 uncultured bacterium | reverse complement strand
AGCCGTAAAATATATGACCGCCCTAAATAAATTCTATACCTCAGAACCTGCTCTTTGGGAACGAGATCAGGAACCTGCCGGTTTTGGATGGATAGACGGTGGAAATATGGAACAATCCATAGCCTCATTTTTTCGTCGCGGAAATGACCTGAAAGAAGACCTGATTGTGGTATGTAACTTTACGCCGGAAACCTACTTTGATTACCGTCTCGGAGTTCCTGAAGCCGGAAATTATATAGAGGTTTTCAATAGTGATAATAAAGAATTCAATGGCAGCGGCGTGATCAAAAATATAGGACAGAAAGCTGAAAATATTAAATGGAATGGAAGGAAACAGTCCATTCAGGTCGGTATCCCGCCATTGTCCTGTGTGATCTTCAAGCGCAAAGATCTTTCGAATGAAAAATAAAACCGTTATTTATGCCATCATTGATTGGGGCTTGGGCCATGTAACTCGCTCAACTCCTATTATTCGTCGATTGATCAATGATGGAAACCGAGTGATACTTGTCTCTCATGGGAAAGCCCTCTCCATGTTGAAGGAAGAATTTCCAGAATGTGTCACCCGTGATGTCAAAGATACCCAGATAGTTTATCCGAAATTCGGTTGGATGTTTGTTTTTAAGATCGTGTCTCAGGTTCCCAAGATGCTCTTAGGCTGGCAGCATGAACGAAGACAAGTACAAGCGCTTATAAAAGAATTTAATCCCGATCTGATCATGACCGAAATGCGATTGGGCTTTTGGGACAAAAAGGTCCCATCGGTTCTGATCACACATCAATTACGGTTTCATTTACCTAAAAGACTTACATGGGCCGGTATCTTTGGTGAATGGTTCAATCTCATCGTGTTCAAACATTATAACTATGTGTTCGTTCCCGATGCGGCGGAAGAGCCGAACCTCTCAGGCGATCTTTCTCATAACAGTCGAATTTCCCGGCATCCCAAAGTTCGCTATATTGGCTGTTTGTCTAGCATTGTCCCGGACGCCAATCCTCCCGAAAAAGATATCGATCTACTCATCAGTATTTCAGGTCCCGAACCTCAGCGAACACAATTTGAAAAAAAGGTTTTAAGTCAATTGGATAAAATTACCGGGTCGGTTGTTGTTACTCTGGGTAAACCGGCGACAGAAAATAATATCATAAAAAAAACCGACGATGTTACGATTTACGCCCATTTGAACCGCAAAGAAATGAATATCATGATGCAGAGAGCTAAGTATATTATATGCCGTTCGGGCTATTCAAGCGTTATGGAATTGTTAGCATTGAAAAAAACAGCGCTTTTTGTGCCGACCCCCGGACAAACGGAACAAGAATACTTGGCAAAGTATTACGAAAAGGAAGGGCTTTTTAGTTATTGTACGCAGGATAGACTTGATCTGAAAGATATTTATTTCAATAGCGATCGTCGGATCGAAAAAGAACATATTCCCATCAATCAGCTTGATCATATCAATGAATTACTGGAATCTATATGCACCTAAGTGTCTATATAATTACTGCCATTGCTTATGCCTTTGCGGGTTGTTATGTTTTGTATATTTTCTTTTTTTATACGGGTCTGAAGAAATTAAAAGCACATAAATTAAAAGAAGATAAAGATCTACCATTTCTTACTGTTATTCTATGCGCAAAAGATGAAGAGAAAAATATTGAAAATTGCTTGAATTCAATTTTTTCACAGAATTACCCCAAAGAAAAATATTCTGTTATTGCCGTCAATGATCGTTCTGAAGATAAGACTGCGGATATACTTGAGTCATTTGCTGATAAGTATGAACAGCTTAAAGTTTTACATATTGAGACGTGTCCGACCGGTGTTTCTCCCAAGAAAAACGCCATTACACATGCAATGGCATATTGTAAAACGGAATTTGTAGTCGCAACAGATGCTGATGCCATACATAAAACGGATTGGTTAAGAACCTACGGTTCCTTGTGTAATGATAAGTTAGGGGCGGCAACCGGTATTTCTCTTTTCAGTAAAGAAAAATACGATACAGCTTTTGAAAACACGTGGCAATCCATGCAAATATTGGAAAATCTATCACATAACGTTGTGATCGCTGGCGCCATGGCAAATGATGTAGCTATTGCAGCCAATGGAAGTAACATGCTATATCGTAAAGAACTATTTATAAATAATAATACACTAAGAAAAGATATTGTTTCAGGTGATGATTCAGATATTATTTTTGAAGCGCAGCGACAAGGCTATCAAGTAAAATTTAA
>CAYPTO010000284.1:0-2238 GCA_964413625.1 uncultured bacterium | reverse complement strand
AAATTCAGCGATCTCTTTGATCATGGAAGAACTTAAGTAAGTATATTTTTCTTTGGGCATCAGGAAAACGGATTCTACATCTTTACCGATCTTACGGTTCAGTAAGGCCATCTGAAATTCGTATTCAAAATCGGATACGGCACGTAATCCACGAATAAGGGCCGATGCGCCGCGTTGATGACAAAAATCAACGATCAAACCGGTAAAACCTTCCACTTTCACTTCGGGAATATCTTTTATGGTCTCCCGGATCAAATCCTCTCGTTCTTTCATTGAGAACAGAGGAGCTTTTCCCGTATTAGTAGCAACGGCAACGATCACCGAATCAAAGATCCTGGCTGCTCGCTTAATGATATCTAAATGCCCATTTGTGATAGGATCAAATGTTCCGGGATATATCGCTATTTGATACATAGGTCCTCCAAGTTAACAAACGTGAAAATTTACACTTTTTTTTGCCCGGGAACAATCAATTTTAAAAAGGAACATTAACGCTTAAATATCTTTTAGCATTTTGAAACCACTAAAATAATTGATAAATTTTTAAGATGTTACGTGCAATTAAAAAATCAATTTGGATCACTCTCGCTATCTTTCTTTTCATTGGATTGGTAGGTTTTGGCTCATTGTATTATATATCGCGCGATCTGCCTGATCTTGAAGAACTGGAACGTTTTGAACCGGATATCGTTTCTACCGTCTATTCTTCCGATGGCAGGATCCTTACGGAATTCGGTATAAAGAACCGAACTCTTATCCCACTTGACTCCATTCCGGATTACGTCAAGGATGCCATTCTCTCCACAGAGGATAAAAAGTTTTACGATCACTGGGGCATGGACATGCGTCGTTTTGTTCAGGCCGTCTATATGAATCTCACACACGGTTTCGGGTCGCAGGGTGCCTCTACCTTAACTCAACAATTGGCTAGAACATTGCACTTGAACCGCCAGGAAACCATTAAAAGAAAAATTCAGGAACTTATCGTTGCTATTTTGATCGAACGCAACTATTCTAAAACTGAAATTCTTGAGATGTACCTCAATTCATCTTTCTGGGGCCATGGATGCTATGGGATCCAAGCTGCAACGGATTATTATTTTTCAAAAGAAGTCTCAGACCTAACTCTTGATGAATCTGCTATGCTGATCGGTATATTACCTGCGCCAACACCATTTTCTCCTCGTTTTCATCATGATCGCGCCATTCGCCGACGAAATATTGTTTTAAGAAACATGGTAAAAAACCATAAGATCTCTCAACAGCAATTCATGGACGCTTTGTCATCGGGCACACCTGTTAATCATATCGAAAATAAGAGTATTGCCCCATATTTTACCGAATACATTCGTCTTGAAGTCGCAAAATATTGCCGAACACAAGGGATAGATTATTATCGTGACGGTCTTCAGATCTTTACGACCTTAAATTATGATATGCAAAATATTGCCCGACAATCGATCTCGGAACAATTGGTAACCCAGCAAAATATTTTGGACAAAAGTTTGTTAAGCAGTCCCGAGTTTCTTCTAAAGATTTACAATCAATATTATCCTCATCAACGAATTCCTTTGGAATATTTTTCCGATTACATGATCATTAAAATGACGCCAAATGAGGAAATAACACAAATCACTGACAAGCCGATCTTATATAATTACTTTTCAATACCTAAAGATTCCCAAAGCCTGGAATCTGACACATCACTTTTTACCGATGATTCAAATTTAATTTTACAACCGATAAAAAGTGAATTGCGTGATGTCATTCCGGTATTGGGATACGATTCTCTGGACTATTATCATTTTATGTCATCACTCCTGCCTGATGATGAACGAATAATGCTTAATCAAAACAGGTGGGAACCTTTTGTATATGACACCCTCTATCAGGATACGACCTTATACAGTTTCTTTCTTTTAGATTCACTTCACCGTGACTCCATTACTTTTGACCAGAAAATATGGTACACGATCGTGATTGACTCAAGTTCACTTGTTATGGATTCTTTGCTATCCGCATTACCGCTTAAGCCCAAAACGGTTCAAGCGAGTATTTTCTCTATGGATCCTGCCAATGGAGCTATCCGGGTAATGATCGGTGGTCGAAATTTTGAAGAAAGTAAATTCAACCGGGCGGTTCAGGCAAAGAGACAGCCGGGATCGACTTTTAAACCTTTTGTTTATACTTCCGTTATTGATAACGGTTATTCTCCCTCAACACAGTTGCTAAATCAGC
>CAYPTO010000283.1:0-2263 GCA_964413625.1 uncultured bacterium | reverse complement strand
AAAGCGTCCCCGTGCCGGTCATTGCTTCCGGTGGGGCAGGTAAATGTGAACATTTTGTTGATGTCTTTACAAAAGGAAAAGCCGATGCGGCTTTAGCAGCAAGCATTTTTCATTTTGGTGAAATTTCCATACCCGAATTGAAAAAATATTTAAACGATAAAAATATACCCCTTAGGATGTAATAAGAGGAAACTATGAAAATTGATTTTGAAAAAGGCAATGGTTTAATCCCTGCAATAGTACAAGACGAACGCAGCAATAAAGTTTTAATGTTGGGCTATATGAATAAAGAAGCTTACAATAAAACTCTTGAGACCAAAAAAGTAACATTTTACAGCCGCTCCAGAGAAACTCTTTGGACAAAAGGCGAAAGCTCAGGGAATTTTCTCGATCTTGTCTCTATAAGTGTAGATTGTGACGGTGATACACTGCTTGTTAAGGCATTGCCGAAAGGTCCCGTTTGTCATACCGGTGATGATACTTGTTTTGGTGATACAAATCAGGATTTTACCTATTTCATCAATAAGCTTGAAAAGATTATTGCCGACCGTAAGGCCAATCCTTCGTCAACTTCATATACAAATAAGCTTTTTGAAAAAGGTATTTCAAGAATAGCCCAAAAAGTTGGTGAAGAAGCTACCGAAGTGGTCATTGAAGCCATGGCAAACAATAAAGAGCTCTTAAAAGAGGAGATATCAGACTTGATTTATCATCTTTTGGTCCTTATGTCGGCCCGTGATATCCGTCTGGACGATATAAATTTAATCTTAAAGAACCGGCATAAATAATGAATAATACCGGTGTAAATGATTGTTTTTAACTGCAAGCCGGCACTGTAATATGAAAAATAACAAGAAAAATATAGAATATGATAATAAAACAAAGAAAAATATTAAAAATATATTGTATAAAAGCGGTAAATATTGCATATTCCAAACGATTAATAATATGGGATGTCGTCTAATGGCAAGGCGCCTGACTGTTAATCAGGTTATTGGGGGTTCGAATCCCTCCGTCCCAGCATGGGCTGACCAAATATGGTCAGCTTTCCCTTTAATGGGAATATTTTTGAAATTTGGTATGAAGAATTAACTCTATCATGATAGAGTTTAGAGTTTAAAGTTTAGAGTTTAACTGAGATGTAAATAAATGATAATAGACTAAATTTACCAAATGAGTTACTTAAAAGGACTATTGTATGTCTTATCGCGTTCTGAAATTTGGCGGTTCCAATTTAAAGAAAAAAGATGATATCCTGCGTATTGTCGATGTGATCGGAAAATATGATACTTCATTGCTTATTGTTGTTTCAGCTTTTTATGGTGTAACGGATATCTTAGTCAATGCACTTGAAAAAGTTAAAAATGATGAGAACGCAATTAATGAATTGACAGATTCTTTATTAAAGTTAAAAAAAGAAACACTTGATGAAGTAATTGACGATCCTGCTGTTCGTGAAGAAATATACGAAACCGTTAAAACGCGGGTTGAGAGATTGAAACGATATCTTCAGGGTGTTAATTTTTTTGGAGAAACGCCCGCATTTGTCAATGATACGATCTTAAGTTACGGTGAACGCTTGTCTGCTTTAATGTTAACGGGAATCTTAAAATATTTCAAAGTAGATGCTGAGGAAGTACTTCCCGAGGAATTGGGTTTACTTACAGATGGAGAGTTTGCCAATGCGACCGTTGATTTCGCTCAAACCGGCAATAATGTTAAGAAAGCTGTTGAAGGAAAAAAGATCGTTGTTATACCCGGCTTCTACGGTATATCTAAAGAAGGCAAAACAACTTTACTGGGTCGTGGCGGAAGTGATTACTCGGCGGCTGCGATTGCAAAGTGTATGAAAGCCTTATCTTTGGATCTGTTTAAAGACGTAGATGGTTTTCTAACAGCTGATCCGCGCTATGTTGACAGCCCACAACGAATTGAACAACTTAGTTATATGGAATCGGCTGAACTTTCTTACTTTGGTGCCAAAATTCTGCATCCACGGACAGTTGAACCTTTGCGTGAAGCCGGGATCCCGATCAGGATATATAATATTGCTACAGTTAAGGATCTTTCAAAACCTTTAACCAGTATTCAGCATGCATCCGATGTTCATGATGATGTAATCAAAAGTGTTACATTTTCAGACGATATCGGTATCTTGAAATTAAAGGGGGCCGGGATCGGAAATAAACCCGGAATTCTTTCCAAAGTCACTTCAGCTATGGATCAAGCCGGTATTAACATTAAATCCGTGATCACATCACAG
>CAYPTO010000282.1:0-2267 GCA_964413625.1 uncultured bacterium | reverse complement strand
GCCCCGGGCTTTCCGATACTTCAGGGTAGTATAGGAGAATCTCACGCCTGCTCTTCGTAGCTTTCTGACCTTCACCCCGATAATTCGGAGTAGCGAGGTAGTTAGCGTAGGGGGAGGCTCACGTTTTACCCGTATCTCCTTGACATAGCGTAAATTATACACTATCTTCCCAAGATGAAAACTGCACGCACCATATTGTTTGTATTACTTTTAGCATTAAGCGCTTGCTCGCGATATGAACACATAAAAGGTGTACATATGTTTTTACAAAAACCTGAAATAATTCAACGTTATGGCGGGGAAATGGGAGCATTGGCCGATGAATTGAAAGAAGCCGGTGTAACCCATGTGATCGTTCCGGTAATGAAAGACGGCGTAGCCTATTATCCTTCGGATGTTCTTCCTCAACGCTGGAAATACGGCACGCAACTTCTTGCCTTTCGCCATGCGCTTCGAAGACGAAATATTAACTTTATTGCACAGATCCCGATCTTTCAAGATGATTATACCTATCGCTCACAACCGGCCTTACGTGCCGTTGATGAATTCAATTCGCGCACCGGTTCTGAGACTCTTTCGGCAATCTGCCCAACAAATCCCGATTATCAGGAATACAAATTAAAGGCCATTGAAGAGGTAATGCTTATCCTTCAACCGAACGGAATATATTTAGACAAGTTATCTTTTCCCCTTGAACAATCCGATATCTGCTCGGATATGCTTGTTGCCCACAGTCGCAATTATTGCTTTTGCCCCTCTTGCCTAAAATCATTTTCTCAACATGCACTTATTTCACTTCCAAAAAATGCGTCTGCAGCCGAAAACAATGAAATGATCTTAAATAATTACGAAGATGCATGGGTCAAGTGGAAAACCGGGGTGATCACGAACTTTATGGAAAAAGCAAATATCCGTATTCATCTTATCGATCCCGAATGTAAGATCATGCTAAATGTGCTTCCATGGAAAGAAAATGAACATAATCGTGGGCGCCAGCGTCTGGCGGGACAAGATGTAAAAACCCTGGCACCTTATACGGATAATTTTATTCTAGAAACATCTTGCCATATCCCGAATGAGGATTTTGACGCCATTCGCCTATCCCTTCTTGAAGAAATTAAAAACACAGAGACCCGGGTTATTCCAATCATTCAACTTGAGATCGATCAACCGCACTCTGCAGAAAAGGATTTTCAGCACAGCTTACAACATTTCCGACATCGAGTTATTGTTTCGGACTGGAGCTATATGCTAAAAAATCGACGATATTTGAACATTTTTATTTCGGAGCCTATTATATGAGCATGATATATCAACTGCTTGAAAATGTAAAAATGAATGCAGATCAAGCTATTCTGAATCCTCAAGATGTAAAATTTCTTGCAAAAAATCTTAACTCAGCCAAAATTCCGGCATTGATCATTAACAATCGCCTTCCCCTTGATAATATGGTGGACATGAAAAACATCCGCATCCTGAAATCAAAAAATGTTAAATACTACCCCTCCGGTCGTACAGGTATGGCTGCGCTTGTTTCCGCCGAGGATGGGCTGGCACTTCCCGGCAGTCTCCTGGCAACTACAGATAAAAATCTTTTGGAATTATCCGTTTTAGGAACCGCAGTTGCATTATTGGATCAAGAGGAAATACTAAGATTATTAAATACGGGAACTCTTGAATTAAAAACTCCAAAAGTAAAAAATATTATCCTTCAGGGATCAGCCGGAGAATGGATCGGCGGTACCGATATTGCTCTCTACCTTATCAAATATTATTTGAAAAACGAAGATAAAGAATTCATGTTGGAGATACACGGAGAAGGATTGAACGCCTTAGCTTTGCATGAACGTTTTAATTTAGCTCGCACCTTAAGTGATCTGGGCTTTGAGCACCAGCTTTTCCAGGTAGATGAAAAGGTTATGGCATTCTTACAGGATCGTGCCGCAGGTGAAGGTCATTATTACTTCCCGGACATTAAAGAGAACGATGAGACCATTAGCATTGATATTCAAAAGATCCATCCTATGTTGGCGTGGAAAGACAAAAATGAGATCAAGATAAGTCTTATAACCGATAAAGACGGATATGAAACGGCACAAATATTTATTGGCGGCGATACATCCTGCCGATATGCCGATATTGAAGCCGGACTAAGACTTATTCGTTATACCCCTTTAACCGATACGGTGACTGCATATATAATGCCCGGTTCACAATTAGTGAACGGAGATTTGTTGGATATGGGAATTGCAGGTATTTTAACCGAG
>CAYPTO010000281.1:0-2271 GCA_964413625.1 uncultured bacterium | reverse complement strand
TTAAAACCCCGGTTATATCAATGTTTATCCCCCCGGGCTAAAGCCCGGGGTAACTTATTATTTGATGTAATCACATATCTGTAAAGCTTTAATCCCTGCGGAGCTGGTAATATTAAAGATATTCCTCTTATATCTCATATCTTATATCTCTCTTTTCCACTACGCCAAAACCCCAGAGGGATCAGACGTCATAGCCCACGACGCAGTCGTGGGATTTGAAATTATTAATAATTACAACCACAGCGTGGTTGAACATAAATTTTAAGTATTGAAGTTCTTGTTCTTAAATAAAATATCGCATTGAAATTCCTGTTTACATCTGTAAATTACCAAGTAAGTATTTGTTCAACCAAGGAGAACTCATGAGCGTTGTTACACGTTTTGCACCCAGTCCCACCGGCTATGTCCATGTCGGCAGTCAACGGACCGCCTTATATAACTATATTTTTGCCCGTCAACAAAAGGGTAAATTCATTTTACGCGTAGAAGATACGGATCAAAATCGCTATGTTGAAGGTGCAGTCGAGAACTTACTTTCCTCACTTAAACAACTTGGAATAGAATATGATGCCGGTCCGGGAAAAGAGGACAATAAAGGTCCCTATTTTCAAAGTAAACGTAATGAAATATATAATAAAGAAGTCCAAAAACTTATGGACCAAGGACATGCATACCGTTGTTTTTGTAGCAGTGAACGGCTGGATAAATTAAGAAAAGAGCAAATGGAAAAGCAAATACCCACCGGTTATGACGGCAAATGTCGCTCTATTTCCAAAGAAGAATCAGATAAAAGGGCTAAGACGGAAAAATTCGTTATTCGCTTGAAGACACCGACAGAGGGTTTGTGTGAATTCCGGGATATCGTTCGCCGTGACGTTAAGATTGCTTGGTCACAGGTTGACGATCAGGTCCTCGTTAAATCCGATGGATTCCCCACTTACCATCTTGCGAATGTGATCGATGATCACTATATGGAGGTAACTCATGTCATCAGAGGTGAAGAATGGCTTTCTTCAGTCCCCAAACACCTTTTTCTTTATGAATGTTTCGGCTGGCAAGCGCCTCAGATGGCACATTTGCCTCTCCTCTTAAATGCAGATCGTTCAAAACTTTCAAAACGCCAGGGTGATGTGGCTGTTGAGGATTATCTCAAGAAGGGTTATATGCCGGAAGCTTTAAATAATTTTCTTGCATTATTGGGCTGGAATCCCGGTGGCAAGAATGAGATCTATACCATGGATGAATTGATCAAATCTTTTGATATCAACAAGATTACCAAAGCCGGTGCTGTTTTTGACGTGAAGAAGCTGGATTGGATGAACGGACAGTATATCAAGAACATGGAAATTGAAAGATATCTTAACGAAGCTCGGAAATGGCTGGGTAATGTAAGCGTAAATGAGGATAAACTGGATACTGCGTTGATGGCGGTAAAAACTTCTTTAACCACTTTCCGGGATGTTCCTTCTAAATTAGAAGTATTTACAAGTGAGCCTGCAGAACCCGATGCCGAAGCAAAAGAAATGCTGGAATTGGAATCAACAAAGCTGGTATTTGAAGCTTACACAAAAAAAGTAGTTGAGCTGCAAGACCTTAAAGTAGATGATTTTAAAGCTGTCATGAAAGAAATCCAGCTCGAAACAGGTGTGAAAGGCAAGAATCTTTGGATGCCCGTCCGGATCGGCCTGACCGGTGAAATGCATGGACCGGAACTGGGGTATATTGTGGAATATTTGGGGAAAGAAGAAAATATTAAAAGAATTATGAGTTATAAATTATAAGTTATGAGTGTCCAAACTTTGGTTATCTGCCATCAGCGGTCAGCTTATAGCTTAAATATAAGAAAAATTTAAGTATCAGTATTAGCTGAATTTTACACCCTTAAACTAACTATTGAGATTATGATGCAACACGAACTAAAAATTACCGGGACCGGAACTCTGGAAATGAAACCAGATCTTTGTACAATTTACTTTCCTGTTTCAATCACAAGACGATATTATGAATTGGCTGTGAATGATCTGAATGATAATATTAAAAGTATAAAAAAAATACTTGAGTTAGTTAAGATAAACAAAGAAGAATTAAAAACAATTGACTTCAGTGTTGAGAAAGATACTCGTTGGGATTCAGCAAATGGCAAATATGTTTTTAATGGATTTAAAGCGCAGCATAAAGTAAAAGTCGATTTCCCCGTTGGAGGTAAATTAATTGCTGAGTTTCTTGGGATGCTCGTAGAAAACACAGAAGATATGGACTTTGAAGTTTCTT
>CAYPTO010000280.1:1056-2274 GCA_964413625.1 uncultured bacterium | reverse complement strand
TGAGGCGGATCGGATTCTTTTTCTTTGAAACCATAAGGCGCCGCTGCCAACCAACCGGCTGAACGCCCAATGGTCTGATAAATAACGAACTGATCGACTTTTTGCATATCCCGGGTAAGACGGCCGCCCTGATAAACAGATAATGCCGTATAGCGAGCCGCAGAGGGAAATCCGGGAGTATGGTCAGTCAAAGGCAGATCATTATCAACGGTTTTGGGACAGCCCACTCCGCACAAGTCATAGCCTTGCTCTTTGCAGTATTTTTCAACTTCATAAACGTTCAATTGTGTATCGTCGCCACCTATTCCGAAGAAATAGCGGATATTATATTTTTTAAAAACCTCAAGTACGCGAGGTATATTATCAGCATTTAATTTTATGCGTGAAGATCCAAGAGCTGAACCGGGTGTTTGTTGAAGCAAATCTACCGGAGCATCGCTCAAATCAATAAAATCTTCTTCCAAAAGACCTTTCATACCAAAATGACAGCCCCAGACTTGTTCAATGTTCTCTTCTTTGAGACACTGCGAAATAATACCGGCCAGACTTGAATTAATAACCGCAGTGGGTCCACCGGTCTGTGCTACAACAGCAATTCCTTTCATTCTGCGTTTGCTCCTTTACTATTTATGATATGATTTCTTGTCCTGACAGGATAACAAGATTAACATGATAAGGCTTTTATCCCTTATTCGATAAGAGTTATAATCAAGGAATATTTATCAAAAATCCAAAATATTTCTTCTCTGTCATTTCGACTCCTTCTACGCTGAAGCTTACATCTACGCTCAAGTACAGCCTACGTAGCTGAGCTACTTCGGGTGCAGTAGGCCCTACGATGCACAGGACGGAAGGGCAGGCAGGATAAACCGGATAGCCAAAAGAGAGGATTACCGGATCCTGTTATCCGATCATGCGAATGAACAAATGTTAGTTCATTATTCAAATTGTCAAAATATTATCTTTGGGGCACTCATCATTCATCACTTATAACTCATAACTTAACATCATTGTTAAAAGCGAATAAGTGACTTTTTAGAACATACTTTTCAATAAGTTCGCCACAAATTTATAATACATATCCCCTACTTCGATGAAACCGGTTTCAAAATCAACGTGTTTTCGGCCGCCTCCCCAATCCACGAATCCGCCGACCCAGTGTGGTGCCAGATCAAAAGCCAATGCAGTAACTTTGCCTTTACCTGTTTCACCTTGTAC
>CAYPTO010000280.1:0-1046 GCA_964413625.1 uncultured bacterium | reverse complement strand
GAATCTCTATTTCGTCCATTTCGGTTTTTATCACCTTATTATCATAAGTGATCTTTATTTTTTTACCCCACAAAATACATGTGGCATTATCTTTAGATCTAAATTCATTATAACCCCCGATAACAGCCGGACGATTCCAATCCAATCCCTTGCACACGGAATGATATATATCGTTTGGAATCACAACAATACCCTGATCATAATTTCTCCGGTCATCTTTATCATTCAGGATAACGGGTAAAATTGATTCAATGGGGGAATTCTTATATCCAACATTCAATCCTGTAAAAGATTCCCAACCACCGATCATGAGCAAGGATCCACCATTCTTGACATACTCTGCGATCTCTTGCAGACGCTCATCTTTAATTTGCTCTCTGGGATAATCGGATAAAATAATTAAATCATAGTGACTTAAGGTTAAATTGTGCGGGAAAGCCAAAGATGAAGGGACATAATCCAGATTGTAGCCTTCTTCATGAATAATACTTCCAAGATAGATGGCTGCCAAATCCAAATCATCATCGCCACAAAAAAGGATCTTCTTTTCAGACCCTTGGTTAAATCTTCTTAATGCCAGAGGTTCCAAAATAACTCCAAAAAAAGGCGCCTGCCATTGACAGACGCTTTTACATTAATTGTCCTTAAAATAGATCCTTATAATTATTTACAGAATAGAATCTAAATTCTATCTCACGGATATATTCGAATGGGCCGCCGGCTTTAACACCTTTGACCAAGGATGCGATTTGTTCCTGCGATTTATAAGCAAGAATAGCATCCAATTTTTTCTTAAATACTTCACCTGAAGCTTCGATCTTAAGATTAGGAGCAGAAGCGAAATCACAATATACACCAAATTCATATGCTTGAGGTGCAGGTGTCGGTTCACCGAGTTCCGGCCAGATGTTGCCATCTGCATGGAACATAGAGATCAGAACTTCCTGATAGACTATCTTATGGTCAGGATGCAGATCTTCGCCCGTAGGAAGGAAAATTCGGGTCGGTTTGACCTTACGGATATAATATGTGAAAGCATTCTGAAG
>CAYPTO010000279.1:0-2275 GCA_964413625.1 uncultured bacterium | reverse complement strand
TAAAAGATGAAATGAAAATCAAATTAACAGACCATTTTTTATCAAAATAGCCTCAGAAATTACCATTAAGCCTTAAAAAACAATTATAATTTCGGAAAACCTTGGGCCTTTTTACAGAAAGAAATTTACACTACCCTCTTGATTAATCTTTAACCTTTTATCTTTAATTAGTTAGCGGTTACGAGCTTCGTTACCTTGCCGTCCATACCGCTGACAACTATCATATTGTCTATAACAACTGGTGTGTTTAGGAGATTTGAACCAATGCGGTGTTGCCATGTAATTGATCCATCTGTTGCATCCAAAGAATAAACAAAACCGAACTGGGTGGCAAAATAGACATTCCCGTCGCGTTCAACCGGAATTGAGGGATCGATCTCGAAACCATAGTTTGCTTCTGTGCTCCAACGTGTCTCAGGCTTATCGCCTTCTGTAGAAATTGCACATACAATATCCCACATGGTCTTGGCGTAAACTGTTGAAGCATCTTCAGAAAGGCCGATATTTTCTCTTACTTTAAAGGTATTTGAACGCCATACCGTTTTCCCGTCTTCAATATTGATCGCAGACATCACACGATCAGGTGCAACAATAAAGACCTTTCCATTAGCATAGACCGGATGAACAACTGCCGGCGAGTAAAGCAGTCCGCTTTTTTCACCTTTCCACATCCATTGCATATTGCCGTTCTCTGCATCAAGGGCATATAAATATGTGTCCCAGGCACCAAAGATCACCTTTCCTTTGGCGATCAAAGGTTTGGTCTCTACATAAGTAGAAATTTTCATGAAATCCCAAACCAATTTTCCCGTTTTGGCGTTTACTGCACGAAATTTCCCGTCACTTCCACCAAAATATACTTTGTTGTCATAGATAGCGGGGTGTGCGACAATGGCCGCTTTGGTTTTATATTTCCAAACTTTTTTACCGTTTTTAAGATTTATACAATAAAGGGATGAATCTGTTGATGTTACATAAACAAAAGAATCCATGACAGCAGGTTCAGTAAAAATTGGACCGCCGGTTTGATATGACCATAATTCTTTCCCCCTGTCAAGTGAAAGTGCAATAACTTTGCCTGAGCGGTTTCCAAAGATCACCCTATTGTTTACTACGGTCACCGCTGCTGTAATAGAATATTCCGAATCGTAAGACCAATCAACTTTAACTTCAGGATATTGCTTATTTACGGACATATCGGGTTTTAATGCTTTATGAGAATCGGTGTATTCAAAATCCTTTAATGGTAAGACCAACCAAGGTTCAAGATTCACTTTTTCTACCGGATGGCGTTCTACCCAGGTCATGGTATCATTTTTGATCGTAACAATATTATAACCACCGGGGCCCCCTCGACTCAAATTCGAACGTCCCATGATTCCGGGTACGTCAGAATAATTGCTCAAGAGATTTCTATGCCCGTGGCCATGCATAATTGCCTGAACATTATAATGTTTAATAATGTCTAAAAATTCATATGAATTGGTAACAGTATGATCAATTGGATAATGAGTTACAAAAAATACAGGTTGTTTCTTTGGCCACATTTTTTTCAATGCCGAATGTACCCAGTTAATGTCTTCCCGTGCAATAAACCCTTCACCCATACGCATGAGCGGTCCTTGGTTTACACCGATAAAACGATAGCCTTTGTATGCTACATTGAATTTATCATCACCAAAAAGCTTCTTAAATTTTTCTCCTCCGGAAGCTGACCATTTCAATTCATGATTTCCGGGAATAATATGATAGGGCACTTTAAGTTCAGCCAAAATAGCCTTAACCGTATCCAGCTCTCCGGCAAGATCATATTCTGTGGCATCACCCGCTAAGATCATAAAATCGATATTGTCCATTTTATTAATATCCCGAACGGAATTCCTAAGATCATTTGCTCCAATAGCCGTTCCGATATGTGTATCGGCCAAATATGCAAATGTTAGTGGTTCTGTTTCGTTTCCAACACAGGAAATCAAAGACACTCCCAGTACCACCATCATAACAATACCGGTCAGTCGTTTGTTAAATTTGGTTGTTTGTTTCATTTGTATTTTCCTTTATTATTATTAAACTGATGCGAGGCATCGCATCGCAATCCTTTCGTTTATATTATATCTCTTTATCATGAATCCCGTCAAAAAACAATCCCGGTCATCCTGTTATCCCGTCCTAAAACAATCCCGGTAATCCTGTTATCCTGTCAAAAAAACAATCCCGGTCATCCTGTTATCCTGTCAAAAAAACAATCCCGGTCATCCTGTTATCCTGTCAAAAA
>CAYPTO010000278.1:0-2278 GCA_964413625.1 uncultured bacterium | reverse complement strand
TCATCAACCCGCTTTCCGCGAATGATCCCTGTATTGCAGATATGCGAATATGATCGTAAATCGTGAAACGTGTCAATAACTTCCCGGTTTGAAATGTCATATAGTAAAGACAAGGCAATACCTTGTTTCTCCAATCTTAATTTTCACTATTCTGGCTTTTATCTTAATTTTCCCCGGAACATATTTGCAAAGTTTTTATTTGATATAGACTAAGAAAACTATTAGTTTTCCATGGTTAGAGGGTTGCATTAGCAACTCGTTTTTTTATGTCTGTTTTTGAGGAAAATATGTTACAAACGGTTCAAAATGAAATTAAGGAATGTTTAGAACGTCTTAGCTGGGAAAGCACGCATTTTTCAGTAGAACGTCCAAGAAAAAACACATTCGGACATCTTAGCTCAAATGTAGCCTTAACACTGGCAAAACAGCTGAAGCGTCGGCCTTTGGATATTGCAAATGATATTGTCGCTGAGCTTGAGGGAAAGATCAAAGATCTGGAAAAAATTGAGATCGTTGCCCCGGGTTTTATAAATTTCATTTTTGCACCCGAATATTTTCAAGCATTTATTCCTCGTATTAGAAAAGAAAAACAAGATTTTCAAAAAACCAATTCCGGGAAAAATAAAAAAGTCCAGGTTGAATTTGTTTCTGCAAATCCTACCGGTCCGTTGACTATTGGGCATGGTCGTCAAGCGGTTCTTGGCGATACGATCTCTAGGATTCTTGAATGGCATGATTTCGATGTAACCCGCGAATATTACTTTAATGATGCCGGTCGTCAAATGCGTATGCTGGGTTTATCCGTTCTTGCACGATATGATCAATTACTGGGAAAAGAATTAAGCATCCCCGAAGGCGGATATGAGGGTGAATATATTATAGATATTGCAGTTGATTTTCGTGAAAAATATGGTGATTCTAAAACGGAAGATGATCTTGAGCTTTTTATTGACTTTGCATCTCATGCCATCTTCATTACAATTCGCGATACTTTAAAGCGCTTGGGAATTGAACATGACGTTTATTTCAATGAAAAAGACCTTTATCAACAAGGCAAGATAAAAGAAGTATTGACTGAACTTAGAGAAAAAAGTTACACATATGAAGAAAATGGTGCTACCTGGTTTAAGGCGACCGAGTTCGGTGCCGAGAAAGATCGTGTTTTGGTGAAAAATACCGGGGAACCGACATATCGTTTACCCGACATTGCTTATCATCGTGAAAAAATAAGACGTGGTTTTGATCTGATCATAGATATTTTCGGTGCAGATCATCACGCAACTTATCCCGATGTGAAAGCCGCTTTGGAAGCCATAGATCTTGATACCTCATGTATTCGTGTACTTCTACATCAGTTCGTGACACTTACCCGTGACGGTGAAATGGTCAAAATGTCCACACGAAAAGCCAATTTTGTTACCCTAGATGAATTAATAGACTTAGCCGGAACAGATGTGGTACGTTATTTTTATATTATGCGCAGTATGGATTCGCATTTGAATTTTGATCTTGCATTAGCTCAAAAGCAGACAGACGAAAACCCCGTATTCTATTTGCAATATGCTCATGCCAGAATATGCAATATTCTTTTGCATAGCAAAGAAAAGGGTATTGAAAGTTACGAAAATGCCGACTTAAAACTTTTAATTGAACCTGAGGTGATTTCTCTTATAGAAGTGATGTTAGAGTTCAAAGATATAATGGACTTGTGCAAGTACAGTCTGGAACCCATGCATCTGGCTAATTATTTATATCGTCTTGCAACAGCTTTTCATAAGTTTTATTCCGTACATCGGGTTGTTTCTGAAGATATAGCTTTGTCGAAAGCTCGTCTGCAATTGATAGATGCCGTAAAGATCATTTTAGCTAACGGACTTAATATCTTGGGCATTCAAGCTCCGGAAAGAATGTAATAAAGGATAATGAATGAGAACTCGTATAACAGTTTTATTGCTTGTAGTTTTGCTTATCGGTACTTCGTGCTTTTCCGGGAGTAAGGAAGCCATTCAAGAAGCCGGTCCAAGTACCTTGAGTGAAATTAATGCGGTTAATGATACTGGAAAGAACGAAATATCAACCGAGATCTTTGAGGTTAATGCCCCCGTTGAATTTATTACTCCTTTTGATCAATATTTAACTCAAGCTAAAGTTCATTATGTAGATGCACTATTGGCGCAAGATGATGAAGATTCCCTTGAAGTGGAATTTCAGTTAAGCATTATTTTTGATATTTTGGCAAAGATCGTCTCCGCCCTGTCTGTCGGCATCGTTTTTTTCC
>CAYPTO010000277.1:0-2287 GCA_964413625.1 uncultured bacterium | reverse complement strand
GCTTACATCTACGCCACCAACTACGCCAAGGCTACGCTGGTCAAGAAGGCTACGATGCACAGGTCGGTGGACAGGCGACTGCGTCCCGGTTCATATCGGGACTCCACTCAGGATGGCAGGCTTCGTTACGTTTTACGTCTCACGTCTCACCCCGGCCTACGTAGCCAAAGCTACTATGGCGTAGTTTGCCTTCGGCCGGCAGGCGTTTCACGTTTCTAAAACATTATTTCAATTTGTGTTTGTGCTATTCTATAACGCGTTTCAGTATTGATAGGGCGAAGTTCTTTGTAAGTTTCCATCAGAGTGATCTTCATGTCTTGATAAGGGAAAATTATCTTTATACCGGCCTTAAATTCCTCTCGATCGGTAGCGTAATAAGTGATCTCATTTGATGTGATCATGTTATAATACCAATCTGAAAGGTCATCGTACACAATACTTTCACCCATATTGATATTATTATAAGCAGCATTCAATTCGTAGAGAATGCTTTTAAGTTCGTAAGTATATCTCATATTAAGATGCAGGGTATTCCCGGGGATGTAATGCAATAGACCCAGAAAATTATCTTCGCGTTTAATATCCTGAAAAGAATAAGATATACTTCCAATCCACGATTCACTGCGAGAAGGATGATAGGGAAGAAGCAAACCGCCCTCAAAATGTCTATTTGAAGAAGCAAATATCCGGGAGTTCAAATTTGGATGGTATCCCCTGGCTTGTGACCAGGATTGCTTAAAGAACAGATCTGCATTCAGGAAAGATGTTACAGTTGATTTTAGGTCCACACGATAATAAAATCGTGACATATCCCAATTCCCCTGTTTAACGGGATAAGATCCCCCATCTGTTATCTGTGCTTGAGAATGCTCATAATTCGTTTCACCTAAAAGTATGTCGCCAAGATCAAAGTTTGCCGAAAAACCGTATCCCCGAATATATTGCAGGCGCTTTTCACTTGTCTCGGCATATGTCAATAATGGACGATCCAAGCCGCGAATACGTATAAAAATGGGAGAACGGCCTTGTTCCAGACTGTATTTTTTTGTTTCAATATCTTCCTTGAACTGGAAATATGATCCCATCAATCCTAAAGAGGATCTTTTGCCTTGAAAACTGATCGCCGGTCGGATATGCAGATCGTTCCGTTTTGAATTGGGTTTAGGAAATACCGATTTGAATTGTTCGTCAACATTATAAAATAAATCAACGGCAAACTGAGTATGTTCATTTAGAGGGTAAGAAAATATAATATTCCAATCTATTCCGTTCAGGCCAAAATCACCGGTCGTGCTATCGGCAAAATAAAAGGGAATATCTATATTCGTTTCGGCATTATGCAACCATAATTTGTTGGTGCGCAGTTCGTTCCTGTAGGCAAACCGTCCCGCAAAAAGAAGGCCGTTATCCATTTCGTGATAGGCTGATACTTCCAGGTTGCTGTAGTTCTTCGTTTCCGGTGAAAAAGGCAGTCTATAGTCTCCGCTGCTGTTATTGTATCGATATTGAAAAGCATATGAATAAGGAATATTATTCGTTGAAAGATAGGCCGGATTTCGATTGGGTAATTGGGCTGAAAGATCTGAAAGTATGTCAAGATAAAGGTATTCGCTTGTTGGTATTTGTGCAAAAACAAGTCCGGTCAGTAATAGAAGTAAGATCAGTTTTTTCATTCTGCCACCTCCTCTTGTATCCAGCCCGGAGTGGGTGGCTTATTTACATGAAAATCAAGACTGCTGTTATTGTTGTCTTTCAAAATCATTCTTCCATCTTCATAATGGTCAATATAGCGTTCAACTGATTGGCTTGAGTACGAAGGAATACCACCTGTCAAACCACCGTCAATACTTCCATCGACTCGTTTCATGTTCATTTCTGCAACATTGTCACGATATTCAACACCATCGATCACATCATCTTTGGGTAGCAAAATACGATTGAATTCATCGTAGCCCAATTTAAAAGGATCCTGAACTTTCATTAATAATATTGCATTATTAAAAACGGAATAAAGGAAATCCACGCCATATTTATGGTGTAATTGTATCATATTAGTTACGGAAATATTATCAACATCACCCTTGTCAGCCACGTAATATTCAAAATCCGCATTCAGCAAATTTACACTATTTATCGGATATGGAGAATGGTCAATAGCATCCTGGGCGATTACAATCATTTGTCCTGATTCAATAGGGTAATCATCGCCATCTCCGGGGAACATATAAGCATGAACTGCATGGATAACTGAATCTTCGGCGAATCCATATTCCACATCGGCAATAAG
>CAYPTO010000276.1:0-2345 GCA_964413625.1 uncultured bacterium | reverse complement strand
AAATGTTGAAAAGAGTTGAATCGTTGAAATGTTGAAAAGAGTTGAATCGTTGAAATGTTGAAAAGAGTTGAATCGTTGAAAAGAGTTGAAGAAGGTGAGGGAATTTAAGAGTTAAGGGACGATAAATAAGAATTAGAGGTGGACGAAATGGAAAACAATGAGTATTTGTTTAGTTTTGAAAAGTTGACCGTATGGAATGATGCAAGAGATTTTATTACTGAGATCTATGAGTTGACGGATAATTTTCCTTTTAAGGAGAGATTTGGTCTTTCGAGTCAAATTCAAAGAGCCGCAGTTTCAATTGCTGCAAATATTGCAGAAGGTACTTCCAGATTTTATAAGAAAGATTTTGCACGTTATTTGCAAATATCCTATGGAAGCTTAATGGAAGTACAGAGTCATGCTTATGTAGTATATGATAGGTAATATTTAGTCAATGATGAACTGAAAAATATTAGGGAAAAAATTGGAATGATATCAAGCAAATTAAATTCATTAATCAGATCACTCAAGTAAAGTATTTTTCAACATTTAAACGCTTCAACATTTAAATCAAAAAACATTGTACAAATGAAAACAAATCTATATAAATTTCATCATGGGTAAAACGAATTACAAATCATTATATCTTGGATTCGGTTCGAATCTGGGTGATTCGGGGCACTTGGTAACCCGTGCTATTAAAGAAGTTGCGAGTAATCCTCATATAGAATTCGTAAAACAAAGTGCATTATGGCGAACGGCGCCACTTTATGATGTATCCCAGCCGGATTTTGTGAATGCCGTTGCTAAATACCACAGTGATCTTGATCCTTTTGAGATATTGGACTTCACCGGTGAGTTAGAGACACGTTTTTTTAGGCAGAGAGACCCCAAACGTCCCAAGGGTCCAAGAACTCTTGATATAGATATAATATTTTACGGAGACATTATTCTTGAGACAGATAAATTGACCATCCCCCATGCTCGATTTAAGGAAAGAAAATTTATTCTTTTCCCCATGAGTGAAATTGATGTAAATTACCAAGTTCCCGGAACATCGTTAAACATTGCAGACTATATCTTAAGGTGTCCGGATAAATCAAAGGTGGAGAAGATATGACGGGTCCCGCATATTATATTGCGATCGAAGGCGTTATCGGTGTCGGCAAGACTAGCTTGGCAAAAATACTTTCACAACGCCTGAACAGTCGTTTGATCCTTGAAAAATTTGAAGAAAATCCCTTTTTGCCTGATTTTTATCAGAATCGCCAGCGATACGCATTCCAAACGCAGCTCTTTTTCCTCCTTAGTCGCTATCGCCAACAATTGGAAGTATCTCAAACGGATGTTTTTCACCGCAGTATCGTTACAGATTATATTTTTGCTAAAGACCGTCTATTTGCTTACATCAATTTAGACGAAAAAGAGCTTCATCTTTACGATCAACTCTATACTATCCTCTCGAAAGAGATCACAAAACCCGATCTGGTTATCTATTTGCAGGCCGACATAGATAGATTGATGAAAAACATCGATCTTCGCGATCGTGATTATGAACGTGATATGGATCGAAATTACATCGATTCACTCAACCAATTTTACAATCAGTTCTTTTTTCACTACAATGATACACCTTTATTGATCATTAATACGACAGAAATTGATTTTGTAAACAAGAAAGAAGACCTGGATGAGGTCATGAAATATATACAACAACCCCCATTGGGAACAAAATACTATAAAGCAGGAACTCCATAATGAGCTTTTTATTTAAGATCATTCTCGTTGTGATCTTTGCCTATTTGATCTACGAGATATTTTTTAAAAAAAATATAAGCAACGACCCTTATTCGAGACCGCAAGACAAGCAAGATACACCCGATGTTAAAAGCGATGCCTCGGTTCAAAAAAAGATCGATATGTCGGATGTAGAAGACGCCGATTACAAAGAAATTAAGTAGTAAGATTAAGGCTAAGGTTGAGATACAAGAAATTCATTATCTTGTTTATCATGTTAATTTCGTCTAAACACCACCTTGTATATCTTGTTATTCCATCTTAATTTTTATCCGCTTGTTTTGTCAGAGAAGCAGGTCAATTCATATTATCAAACAACTGGTGGGATTTATTATGGATCATAAACGAGTATTGGTAACCGGAGCATCCTCCGGTATCGGCAGATCCATTGCCGAATTACTTGCAAGCGAAGGGTACGAGGTACTTGGTACTTCACGAAACCCCGATACTGTCAAGAATAAGATCCCCGGGGTCACTTATCTAAAGCTTGACCAACGATCTTCCATGAGTATCAAAGCATTAGCTGAAGAAGCCGGTGATATTGATATTTTGATCAACAATGCAGG
>CAYPTO010000275.1:0-2362 GCA_964413625.1 uncultured bacterium | reverse complement strand
GGAAACTATGAAAAGATATAATGGGACTCCCATTAAAACCATCACAGCTATTAATCAACTTTTTCCGTATGTCATGCCAACCCGCAACGGTTCAATGGTTTATTTGGACATTAGTATTGAAATGGAAAATGCTTTAGCTTACTTGAAAGAAACGAACAAAGATCGGCCAAAAGATGATCAGATAAAGATTTTTGACCTCTATTTAGCAGCCATCCACCGTATGTACCTTGAGCGTCCACGCTTAAATCGCTTCATTATCGGAAAACGTTACTTCCAGCGAAATGAACATATTTATTTCTTTGTTTCAAAAAGAGAATTGACGGATGCAGGTGAAGAACGGACCATTGGATTAAAACTCGGCCCGAGGGACGGTATTTTTGAAGTCCATAAAAAAGCACGTAAAGATATCAAAGAATCTAAAACCGGAAAATCAGACAAAAGTGATGAAAAAGCGATTGAGATTCTGATGAAATTACCCCGTTGGTTCGTCAAATTTTTTGCATGGTTAATGTATAAATTCCTTGATGAACGGAATGCTATGCCTAAAGATCTTGCTTCAACAGACAGTATGCATGGATCTGCTTATATAGCCAATCTGGGATCATTTGGTGTTCAACATCCACCTTTTCATCATCTTTATGACTACGGAGATCTATCTTTATTCTTTGTTCTTGGTGGACTAAAAAAAGAGGCTGTTGTTGATCAGGAAACCGGCGAGATCTCCGTCAAAACAGTTATCCCGATCCGGATTACTATTGATGAAAGAATTGCGGATGGTATATATTTTAACAATACCTTCCATCTTCTTAATGATTTTTTACAAAATCCCAAAAAACTTGAGACCTTCCCGGAAGATCAGAAAGATCCTTATCCGGGTGTAAAATTCAAAAAGGGTAAAAGACCGATTTAATCAACAAATTATTTTTATGAATAAATAGAAACGCCCCGAGTTGGGGGCGTTTTTGTTTTATCTTAAAACTTTTTATCTGTAAAATTTACGCCTGCCATTCGTAGCTTTAGCGTAAAATGGTAATCTGTGGTTCTCTTTTTTCACGTTACGAGTCACGCGTCACAAATTACATCTTAAGGCATCCCCGGCACTTGCGGTAAAATGATCGTGGTTTTACTATCTTTACTCATAGCGGAAAATACCCCTAATGCTCCATTGGAAATATTGGAGTGTGGATTGTAAGGCGTAGAAGACATAATAGGATTTGAGTTAAAAATATCACTTAGAGTTTTAAAGTAAATATAGACACCCCGATCAACTGCATAGGCTTTAACTTCAACCGTATCACCAAGATAAAATCTTGAGAACATTCCCATAAAATTCAAAGTATCATTTTCGGCACTTTCGTCATCACTGCTAGCAAAACCTGCGGTTATATCTTCACCATTGAGAATATAATTAAACAGATAATAATTTTCTTCATTTGGATCATCATAAATGTCAATAAATAATAGATAAGGGATCGTGTCCATTTGGGCACCGGGATGAAAACCCGTACTGTCATCAAATCCACCAAATGCCGGTATTGAAATCGCTGTCAATTGATAAATATGTGGTTCAGGGGGAAGGTATGAACTAGCGGTATAAGTTTGTGAATCATAGATAACGGTTAAATGATAATTAGCATCACTTTTACCTCTCATGCTACCGCTTATATACATTCCCTCATCAGTATATTCAAGCGTATCCGGTCTTGTATCATCTTCTTGAATGATCACAACAGCATCACAGACACATTGTTGGGTATCGGGCGAAAAATATGAGGTGGTTTTTTGTATCAAAACTTGGGCTAGAGAATCTTTAAGTACCTTTCCTTCGATCACCAAAGTCGGAGCAGCAAGATTAAGATCAATACCAATCACTTTTTCGCAAGATGTCAGCGCTATTAGAGCGATCAAAAATATTAAAAGTAACTTTTTCATATTTATACCTTAAAAATTAATATTAAATGTAATAGATGGGACAATACCAAATAATGCCAGCTGAACGGCTTCCATATCACCCGGCGTTGTTTCACTTTCTCTAAAATAAATCGAATAGGCATTATAGCGATTATATACATTGTAGATTGAAAAATCCCAAGATGAAGTATAATTCCATTTATGCTCTTTGCCTTCTAAATGAAAATTCAGGTCCATTCGATGATAATCGGGCATTCGGTATCCGTTACGTTCGGTGTAATATGGAACAACTTGCCCATCGATAACATATTGACCACTTGGAAATGTAACGGCATTTCCGGTATAGAACACCCAAGTACCTGAAAGCGTTACCCGATCGGAAAATTTATAATTTGCGACAATGGAAAGATCATGAACACGATCATATTTTACAGGATACCATTTCCCCTTA
>CAYPTO010000274.1:0-2386 GCA_964413625.1 uncultured bacterium | reverse complement strand
TAGATAATAATATTCCAAACACCCAAAATGGGCCTAATGGTAAAGGACAATTAGAAATTAATTATTTTTATTCAATTTCCCTTCGTTTTCAACTTTTTTCTTTTCAATCGCCGGCAACACAAAGATCATCAGGATCAATGATACAAATAATGGGATATAGAAGAACACTGCCCCGGGTTTATCATCCATGAACGCCGCTGCAATCACACATGCACCGGATAGAACCATTAGACGACCTGATTTTCGGTGAACCCGATTCCAAACTTCTTCATTATTCAAGGTAGCCGGAACGCGAATGCCGATCCAGCGTGATTGTGGCATTTTACCAAATTGATTTCCGATCAAAATAAAGATCAAACCGAGCCCCAGATGAACCAGGGAAATATCAAATCCTTCTTCAGCACCATAACCGGAAGCTGATTTTAATGCAACCCAGTTGATAAAGACCATTAATGCTGCCACAAGGAGAATAACAAAGCGGGTAGATCTCTTTTCACTCTTAGAATATTCCTTCCGGGACATGGCAACGGTAGCGACCATTATCAGAATGATCACAGCGGGCCCTATTAAACTTGCAACAAGCGGTGATGCAAAATTATCCGCTTCATTATTTATATTCCAGTGAATAGGGACTTTATTGACTCCGCTTTCTTTAAATTCACCGTAGAAATAAATGGATATTGCCGATGCCGCAACTAGAAATACGGCAAGTACGATCAATTCCTTTTTAAATTTATTCATCTGCAACCTCCATAACTTCGATATAAGGTTTGATATCATAATTATTCGTCAATTTAGCTCCCACAAACAGAAGAACGAGCATAACTACAATTCCAATAAATCCAATGGGTGCAACTATTGTTTCTTTACCCATGAATCCGGTTAGAAGCAATACAGAAGGGACAAGTCCATTGAACCAACCATGTCCAACTGCCGTTAGGATCACCGAATTGCCACGCACATACATATAATTGAAAAGCGTACCCAATAAAGTTGTGACCAAAATAAAAAGTAAAACACCTACCCACGTATACATGCCGTAATTATAACCCATCAGAATGATCGGCGCATGCCACAGTCCCCAGATAACACCTGTAATGATATTGGCTTTCCAAAATCCAAGAGGTAGCAATTTTTGGAAAAGATAAGAACGCCATCCATACTCTTCACCCAACATCATAATAATGGGAAAGGTTAGATTTGCAACCAAACCGATAATCAGAAACTGAAAAGTCCAAAATAATCCGGCTGATGCAGGCTTCCCAAGAAGAGTCAAGCCATGAGTTCCCATATTAGTAAGTTGCCAATCCGGAGATTTGCCATAGATCAATACATTTATGAGTATACTCATTCCTGCAAAGATGACGATGACAGCCAGCATATACAGGTAGTTCTTGAATTTACCGAAACGAAATCCGCTATTTCTGAATCCATCGGAAAATACAAATCTCAAAATTATGGCGATCAAGGCGGGAAAGATCATCATAATACCGAATGCCTGAACACCCAGATGCTTTTGTGATACATAAACTGCAACACGTTCTTCCAGGCTTGTTAGATCAATGGATTCAGCTCCCCGTCCAAGAACAAAAGTCGGCAAATCATCAATTTCCACCTCAGGATGGACATCAAGATATCGTGCCACAGCCTCGGGTTTTTGTTGGACAATATCCGTAAATTGCTTGATCGCCGGTAGATCAGGGTCCAATTTTTTTCCTTCTTTATAGACAATACCGCATAGTAAGAAGGTGATCAAATACGTTAAACCCACGAACCAGATCACTTTTTTCCATAATACTTTTTGATCGATGATCAATTTGGTGTTTTGATTCTTCTTATTTTTCATTTTCCTTTTCTCCCGTTTTCAACATTCCCATGAACAACATCATAGCTTCTTCAAACACTGTAACCTGCAATGTATAGATCACAAATTGCCCTTTTTTCTTTGAATATACTAATTCTGCATCTTTCAATATCTTTAAATGAAATGTGATCGATGGTTTTGATATATCAAAATGTTCCGCAATCTCTCCTGCCGACATACTCCCTTTTTTCAAAATAACAAGTATCTGCCGACGAGTATCGTCCGAGAGCGCGGTAAAGACTTTATTGAGATTTAGCATCCTGTCTCCTTTAATTGTTTAGATAATAAGCTAAATATCTAAAGAAGTCAAGAGACCTTTTAATTTATTTTATATCGTTTTAAGCGATATTTTGAAAATATTAGAACAAAATTATGATGCTTAAAATAATATTAGAACTCTTTGCATAACCTGACAACATTTGATTTGTAGGGTAAAATTTTCCTTATCGACGTGAAAATCACAGTTAATAACGGGTTATTGGCAAGATTTTCAAGGAAGATAGGGGGAATTTTAATCATAAA